>JASHRL010000078.1 GCA_030037355.1 Candidatus Acidiferrales bacterium
TTCGAGGACGCGAAGATGCTTGGTGATGGCCTGGCGCGTGAGGCGCGAGCCCGCGGTGAGTTGCGAGATAGAGCGCGGGGGGCCGGTGCTGAGCTTGGCGACGATGGCGAGGCGCGTTGCGTCGCCAAGCGCGGCGAAGATGAGCGCGTGAGCGCGACGGCCTGAAGCCAAGCGCGCGCGGCTATAGTTTCTGCGTGACATAAGCCTCGATGTTCTTCATCTGCTGGATCCAGCCACCTTCATTTTCCCGGAAACGATCTTCGCGGCGGTCTTTGGGCAAACTGTCGAAGCCGGATTCGGTGACGGTGAGCAACGTGCCCGCGGCGGTTTTCTCGAGACGGAATTCGACGAGAGTGATCGGTTCGCCGGAATAATCCTGCGCGCCGGATTTGTCGAAGGATTTTGGATGAGGCCAGGTGTAGGAAAAGAGGCGCTCAGGCTCCATCCGCTGGATGACGGCTTCCCATTTGATGTGTTCGTAGCCGGGGAAGGTGATATGGCCGCGGGAGACCTGGCCGACGACGAAGGGGCCGTCGATTTTGACGCGGAACCACTCGCCGAATTCGCGATGGTCAGTGAGAGCGCGCCAGACGCGGGAGACGGGAGCTTTGAGTTCCATGCGCTTGACGATGCGATCGGTGACGCTTGGTGAGTCAGGCATATTGTGCAACCTCCAGGTTGCATATTACTGCAAGAAAAAATGAAATGCAACCTTTTTATTGCATTTCTCGCGCGGCAGGCAGCGGGCGGATTGCATGTGACCGCGCGACAGCGCCGGGCGACAGACTTCTCAAAGGCGAGGGAGATTCAAACATATTGTTGTGACGACGGTCACACACGATTGACTCCGCATTGTGAATAATGCGGGCGAGGGGCACGAAAAACCAGTGGGTTCGCCCGGTTGGGAAGGTGTATAAGACGCGGCAATGGAGGTCGGCGGGCGGGGAAAACTCCGCGGACGTAGGTTCCCGAAGCGAGACAAATCCACGTGGTTTAAGCGTCGAGAGGAGGATCGAATGAGTGCGCCATTGATCGGAATGCCATTTGGGGCATTCGTGGTGTTGTTCATCGTGAGCGCGATTGCGGCTGCGATTGTGCACTGGGGTTGCCGCTATCGCTTATTCAACGGAATGGATGGGTTTCTGGGGCAGTGGATGGTGGCGTGGGTGGGAGCGTGGCTGGGACCGGCCGTGCTGGGGCATTGGTTTGACGCGGCGATGGTGAGCGGCATCCACGTCATTCCGGCATTCCTCGGTGGGGTGGCCGGAGCGTTGGCGGGCACAATCAACGCGAAGATTCTGGCGGGAGTGACGTCGCAAAGAGGAGCCTAGCCGGCGCGATTTGTTTTGGAAGCGCAGGCGGAGGCCTAGGTGCGGACGGCAAATGGCGGTGATGTCGCCCGCTTGCGCTGAGGCATGGATAGACGAGTCCGGGAGAATGAGATGAGCGCGGGACGGGATGTGAGCATGCCGGCTCCGGTTGAGGATCTGCTGCCGGCGGCGCGCCGAATGAAAAGAAGCGCAGCCGCGCGATATCGGGCTGTGAGCTGGCTCTTTGCGCGCGAGGCGACGAAGGAGTCGGTGGCGACGCGAGTGCGACTCGCGGCCAGCGCCGAGGCGGTGTGGGATGAATTGATGTTCTATGAAGAAGTGCCGGGGCGCGCGCCGCTGCTGCTGCGGGCCGTCCTGGCGCAGCCGGTGCGGACCGAAGGCGACAAACGGCGGGCGGAAGCGACGGTGCGGTGCGTGTATAGCGGCGGAGCGGAGCTGATGAAACGCATCACGAGCGTGGAGGCGCCGCGGTCGTTGCGTTTCGAGGTGATTGAGCAGAGATTGGGAATTGAGGATTGTATTCGGACTCTGGGAGGATCATACGAGATTCAGAGCTGCGGCGAGGCGAGTGAAGTTGTGCTGACGACGAATTATGAGGCGTATTTGCGGCCGCGGGCGCTGTGGCGGCGCGTGGAAGCGGCGCTGGTGAGCCAACTGCATCGGCATATTCTGGGCGGAGTCTCGGCGGCGATTCAGCGAAAGAGTGAGGTTCTGCGTGCGGAGGCGCAGGAACCGCGCACGGCGAGACGCGATATTGCGGGGGGAGGATTTGCGTGCACGATTTCGCAATCGCGTTCCCGCCACTAATCGTGATTCGAGCGAGCGTGGCAGCGGTGTGGGTGTACGAAGGGCTATGGTGCAAGATTCTGGGGCGGGTGAAAACGCAGCTGGAAGTGGTGACGGCGGTGCCGCAGCTGGGGCCGAAGTTCGGGGCGGCGTTTCTGAAAATGCTCGGGGTGGTGGAGGTGGCGCTGGCGACGTGGGTGATGGTTGGCGTCGCGCCGGGCTTGTGCGCGATTGCGCAGACCGCGTTGCTGGTACTGCTGAACGCGAATGGGCTGCTGTGGGCGCGGCGGATCATTCACGAACCGGCGGGAATGATTGTGAAGAACATCGCGTTTTTGGTGCTGGTGTGGGTGTGCGGGGCGATGCCCGGAAGCAGGCTGTGAAATCGGAAACCGCGTGGCAGGCGGGGCGGCTCGGGTGGAGAAGCGGTTCGCAGCGGCTGCTTTTCGGACGGATGTATGAGGATGCGGAGATCGAGCGCGCGGCGTTTCGGGGAAAGCGGCGCGTTTTTTGCATTGCGTCGGCGGGCGACACGGCGCTGCGGCTGGCCGACGAGCATGAAGTCGTAGCCTGCGATATCAATCCTGTACAGCTTGCGTATGCGGAGCGGCGCGCGAACGGCGGGCCAGCGGAAACGGGCGACGCGGAGCGTGCGATGAGATTCGCGCGCCGGATGATGCCGCTGGCGGGCTGGCACGCTAGAGTCTTGCGCGAGTTCTTGGCGATGTCGGACGTCGCGGCGCAGGCGACCTTTTGGCGCGAGCATTTCGATACATGGCGATTCCGCGCAGGGTTTGATTTGCTGATGTCCGCGCCGGTCCTGCGGATGATGTACGCGCGGGAATTTCTTTCCTTTTTGCCACGAAAATTCGGCGCAGTGATGCGGAAGCGACTGGAACGAGGATTCGCGCGGCACGCGAACGCTGCGAATCCGTACGCGCGAGCGCTGTTGCTTGGGGAGTCGGGCGAGGAGATCTCGGCGAAGAAGGAGAACATCAGCTTTGTTGCGGGGGATGCGGCGTCGTGGCTGGAATCGCGCGAGGAGAAATATTTTGATGGGTTTACGCTTTCCAACATTTTGGATGGAGCGGATGAGGCATATCGCGCGCGGTTGATGCGAGCTGTGCAGAGAGCAGCGACGGATGAGGCGATTCTGGTGCTGAGGAGCTTCGGCGAACCGTCGCAGAGCGTCGAGAACAACCGAGCGGAATGCGACCGCGCGATGCTGTGGGGAGTGGTGGATGTGCGCGGCGCGCGGACATTTTTTGCGTGAAGAGGCGTGACTGGGGTCACATGCCATCGGTTTTGCGCGGTGAATCATGATGCATGTGCATGGTGCGTTGACATTTTGTGCGAGGCGACCTAGCATCGCTCGGACACGCCGCCTGTGGATGCACAGTTTGGAGTTTGATTCGGCATATCTTCGCGTTCGGAGGGAAGAATGGCAGTAAAAGTGGCGATCAACGGATTCGGGCGCATCGGGCGAAATATATTTCGCGCGGCGATTGGCGACCCGGCCGTTGAGATCGTAGCGGTGAACGATTTGACCGATGCGAAGACACTGAGCCATCTGCTGAAATACGACTCCATTCTTGGGAATTTGCCGAACCGCGTTACGAGTTCTGAAGATGCGATACAAGTGGACGGGCGAAGCGTGCGCGTTTTTCGCGTGAAAGAATTGGATAAGGTGGACTGGCCGTCGACGGGCGCGGAAATCGTGGTGGAGTCGTCAGGGGTGTTCAATAAAGGGCCGGAGGCGCGGAAGCACATTCGCGGGCCAGTGAAAAAAGTGCTGATTACGGCGCCGGCGACGGACCCGGATTGCACGCTGGTGCTGGGAGTCAACGACAAGACGTACGATCCGGCAAAACACCATGTGGTTTCCAATGCGTCGTGCACGACGAACTGCCTGGCGCCGGTGGCGAAGGTGCTGCATGAGACGTTTGGGATCGCCGTGGGAACGATGACGACGATTCACTCGTACACGAACGACCAGCGGCTGCTCGATTTGCCGCACAAGGATTTGCGGCGAGCGAGGGCGGCGGCGCTATCGATGATTCCGACGTCGACGGGAGCGGCAAAGGCTCTGCATCTAGTGATTCCGGAGCTCAAGGGAAAGCTAGACGGATACGCGATGCGCGTGCCGACGCCGGATGTGAGCGTGGTGGACCTGTCGGTGATGCTGGAAAAAAGCGCGACGCCGGAGAGTATCAATGCGGCGTTTCGTGCGGCGGCGGAGGGAGCGCTCAAAGGAATTCTTGAATTTACAGAAGAGGAGTTGGTGTCGATCGATTTTCGCGGGAATCCACATTCGGCGATTGTGGACGCGAGTTACACGCGAATGGTCGGGACAAACTGCGCGAAAGTGCTGGCGTGGTATGACAATGAATGGGGATATTCTTCGCGATGCCTGGATTTGATCAAGATGATGGCGGCGCGGCTGTAAACCGGCAGGTCTGCTGAACTTCCGCGATGGTTGCCCAGCAAAGATGAACAAACTCTCGATACGCGAGCTGGAATTAAAAGGGAAACGCGTCTTCGTGCGCGCGGATTTCAATGTGCCGCTGGCTGACGGCAAAGTGGCGGACGATACACGGATTCGCGCGACGCTGCCGACGCTGAGGCTGGCGATGGAGCGTGGGGCGCGAGTGGTGGTCGCTTCGCACCTGGGACGGCCGAAGGGAAAGCCGGAAGAGAAGTACAGCCTGGCGCCGGTGGCGGCGAGGCTGAAGGAGTTGCTGGGGAAGCCGGTGGTCTTTGCGTCGGATTGTGTGGGCGAAGGGCCGGTCTCGCGGAGCCGCGCGCTGAAGGATGGCGACGTGATGCTGGTCGAGAATGTGCGGTTCCACGCGGAAGAAGAAAAAAACGATGAGAAGTTCTCGAAGCAGCTCGCGGAGTTGTGCGACGGGATTTTCGTGTGCGACGCATTCGGATCGGCGCACCGCGCGCACGCGTCGGTGGTGGGCATCACGCATTTTGTGAAGCAAGCGGCGGCGGGGCTGCTGATGGAGCAGGAGCTGAAATATCTGGGGCAGGCGATGACCAATCCGGAGCGGCCGTTTGTGGCGATCCTGGGCGGCGCAAAAGTGTCGGACAAGATCGAAGTGATTGAGAATTTGATGAAGATCGCCAATACGATGCTGATCGGCGGGGCGATGGCGTATACGTTTTTTCGCGCGAAGGGATACACGACGGGGAAATCGCTGGTGGAAGAAGACAAGGTGGATCTGGCGCTGACGCTGCTTGGCGAGGCGCGAGAGCGGCATTGCCCGATTGTGCTTCCCGTTGACCACGTGTTGGCGCGAGGGTTGGAGGAAGGCGCGCAGACGCAAATCACAGGAGTCGAAGGCACGCCGGCGGATTGGATGGGGCTGGACATCGGGCCGAAGACGATTGATTTGTTCCGCAAGGAAATTGCGGGCGCGAAAACGATTGTGTGGAATGGGCCGGTGGGGATGTTCGAGAAGCCGGCGTTTGCGCGGGGGACGCTGGCGATTGCGCAGGCCGTCGCGGACGCGACAATGAAGGGCACAACTTCGATTGTGGGCGGCGGGGACAACGTGGCGGCGGTGGAGCAGGCGGGAGTGGCAGAAAAGATTTCGCACATTTCGACGGGCGGCGGAGCTTCGCTGGAATTTCTGGCGGGACGAAAATTGCCCGGCGTTGAAGCGCTGACGAATTGTTGACAGAGGGTTTGGTGCGGCGACCGGTAATCGCGGGAAATTGGAAGATGTACAAGACGCTCGCGGAGACGCGGGCGTTTTTTGAGGCGTTCAAGCCGCTGGTTGTGGGAACGAAAAAATGCGACATCGTTATTGCGCCGCCGTTTACGGCGCTCGCGGCGGCCGTGGAAGCGGCGAAGGGAAGCTCGATTGCGATCGCGGCGCAGGATGCGTATTGGGAGTGCGAAGGAGCGTTCACGGGCGAAATTTCGATGGGGATGCTGCTTGAAACGGGCTGCCGCGCGGTGATTTTGGGACATTCCGAGCGAAGACAATACTTCGGGGAGACGGATGCGACGGTGAATCGCAAGCTGAGGGCTGCCGTCGCGGCAGGATTACAGCCGATTGTTTGCGTAGGAGAGAGGCTGGAAGAGCGAGAAGCAGGGAAGACGGAAGAAGTGCTGGAACGGCAATTTTCGGGGGGAATGGCAGCGTTGACCGATGCGGAGTTCTCGCGTATTCTGATTGCTTACGAGCCTGTGTGGGCGATTGGCACGGGCCGAACGGCGACGCCGGAGATAGCCGAGGAAGCGCAGAGGTTCATCCGGCGTCTCGGTGCGAAGAAATTCGGCGCGGATGGCGCGGCGACGTGCAGGATTCTTTATGGCGGGAGCGTGAAGCCGGAGAATATCCGCGGCCTGATGGCGCAGGAAGATATTGATGGCGCGCTGGTCGGCGGGGCGAGCCTGGATCCGCGGGCGTTTTCAGAGATTGTGAACTATTAGAAGTTTGCCTCAGAAGATTCAGAGGCTAAGCCTAATTGAAGTGGGAGTAGAGGATGCCAAACGCGGGAAAATGGGGACTTGCATTGGTGGCGGCGGTGCTGCTGGTATGGTTCGGATGGCACTATAGCTTTGTGCTGGTGACGCTGCACGTGGCGGTATGCCTGCTATTGATTTTCGTGATTATGCTGCAAAGCGGTAATGCGGCGGATTTGGCGGGAGCATTCGGCGGGGCTGGGAGCCAGACGGCATTTGGTCCGCGTGGAGCGGCGACGTTTTTGACGAAGGCGACGACGTGGTGCGCGATTGTGTTCATGATGAGTTCGCTGGCGCTTTCGCTGAAGAGAGCACCGACGACGCAGGAGGGGAGTTCCATCCTGGAACAAACCATGCCGACGGCGCCGAGCAAGCCAGCTTCAGCGCCAGTGCGGACTCCCAATCAGCAAAATCCTGCGCCGCATAAATAAGGCGCAGGTCCTTGGAATCCGGAGTTTTGGCAATGTGCGGTCGTGGCGGAACTGGCAGACGCATCAGCTTGAGGGGCTGACGGTAGCAATACCGTGGTGGTTCGAATCCACTCGACCGCACCAAATCTCGCCGAGCGATAAACGATAAAATCAGGGAAGAAAAAAAAGAAATCGGCAGCGGAATCCTGCTTGAATTCCTTCGCGCGTGACGTATATGATGTGGCGTTTGAATTAGAGACGCGACGCGTTTGATTTGGATGGGGTGTGAGAAGCGACGGTCAGAAGTTTGCGACTGAGGCCGCGACTTTATTCGGAGTGGAGGAAATGGGTTCGAGAAAATCGAATGCAGGATCTGCAGCTCCCGCAGTTTTATTGGCAATCGTCATTTTACTTCTTGTTGGATCAACCCTCTATTTCCACATAGCCAAGACCTGGTGGTTTCCTCCGGCGATCACGCCGGTTGGCCATGAAATCGACCAGCAGTTTTTCCTGACGCTGGTGGTGACGGGCATCGTGTTCGTGCTCGCGCAACTGGCGCTGGCATGGATGGTGTTCAAGTACCGCGACCACGGACAGAAGGCGCATTTCACGCGCGGGAATCACGCGCTGGAAGTGATCTGGACGACGGCGACGCTGGTGATCTTCGTCGGATTGGGCGCGCTGGCGACGCATGCGTGGGGACAAGTGCATTTTGGCGGAGTCGAACCGGGCGCGCTGCAGGTGGAAGTGACGGGAGTGCAGTTTACATGGACCTTCCGCTATCCGGGGCCGGACGGGAAGTTCGGCAAGATCGTTCCGGCGGATATTGATGCATCGGTCGGCAATCCGCTAGGGCTTGATCCGAATGATCCGGCGGGGAAGGACGACATCGTCGTTCCGGATTTGTATGTCCCGGTAAACCAACAGATCGAACTGATGATTCGGTCGCAGGACGTGATTCACAGTTTTTTTGTCCGCGAACTGCGCATCAAGCAAGACGCGGTTCCAGGATTGATTGTGCCGATTCATTTCCGAGTCGAGCAAACTGGGGATTATGAGATCACGTGCAATCAATTGTGCGGGCTGGGGCATTACCACATGCACGCGATGATGCACGTGCTGTCACAGGCGGATTTCGAACAGTGGGAGAAGAAGCAGGAGGCACAGAACGCGCAATGAAAATCATAACCTGGACTCTTAGTTTGGGGAATCAGGCGCACGGAGGAGCTCTATGAGCGCGCACGCAGGCCCAGTGCACCACGCGGAAGCGCCCAAAGGCTGGATCCGGCATTACATCTTCAGCGTCGACCACAAGATCATCGGGACGCAATACATTCTGCTAGGGCTTTCGGCGGTGACGATTGGAATGATTCTGTCGCTGATCATGCGAACTCATTTGGTCTGGCCGAATGCGCACATCTGGGGATTCGCGAACGGGATCGTTTCGCCGGAGGATTACCTGCGCGTGGTGACGATGCACGGGACGCTGATGGTGTTCTTCGTGCTGACGACGGTGCCGCAGAGCGGATTCGGGAATTATTTTCTGCCAATACAAATCGGCGCGCCGGACATGGCGTTTCCGCGAATCAACATGCTGTCGTTCTGGTTCACGTTTCTGGCGATGATCGTGCTGTTGTCGTCGGCATTCGTGCCGGGCGGCGCGTCGATCAGCGGATGGACTTCTTATGCGCCGTTGAGCGCGGTGGGCGAAGTGGCAGGGCCGGGATTGGGAATGGGACAGACGCTGTGGGTGGTGAGTATCGCGCTGTTCTGCGGCGCATCGCTGATGTCGGCGCTGAATTTCCTGGGGACGACGATTGACCTGCGAGCGAAGGGCCTTTCACTGATGCGCATGCCGCTGACCGTATGGGGATGGTTCATCACGGCGTGCCTGGCGCTGCTGGCCTTCGGCGTGTTGCTGGCTGCTTGCGTTCTGTTGCTGCTCGACCGGCTGGCGGCTACGAGTTTTTTCATTCCGGCCAATCTGGATGTGAGCGGCGTGCTGCTGCATCACGGAGGCGGGTCGCCGCTCCTGTGGCAGCACCTCTTCTGGTTCTTCGGGCACCCCGAGGTTTACATCGCGATTCTGCCAGGCATGGGGATCATCTCCCATGTTCTTTCGACATTTTCACGCAAGCCTGTTTTTGGCTACAAGGCCATGGTGTACTCGCTGACGGCGATCGGCTTCCTGAGCTTCACGGTGTGGGGCCATCACATGTTCATCAGCGGAATGAATCCGTTTTCGGCGCTAGCGTTTTCGATCATCACGCTGGTGATCGGCGTGCCGTCGGCGATCAAGACATTCAACTGGCTCGGGACGCTGTGGGGTGGACGAATTCATTTCACGGCGGCGATGCTATTTGCGATTGGATTTGTGTCGCTCTTCGTGACCGGCGGATTGTCTGGAATTTTCCTGGCGCAGCCGGCGCTGGATTTGTATCTGCATGATACGTATTACGTCATCGGGCATTTCCACCTGATCATGGGCGTGGCGGCGATCTTTGCGATGTTTGCGGCGACGTACTACTGGTTCCCGAAAATGTTCGGGCACCACATGAGCGAGACGCTGGGCAAGGTTCATTTCTGGTGTACGTTCGTCGGCGTCTACTGCATCTTCATGCCGATGCATTATCTGGGCTATGCGGGCGATCCGCGGCGGTATGCGAGCATCGAGTCGGTGAATTATCTGATTCCGCTGCATCCGGTGCACTACTTCATCAGCATTGCGGCGTTCTTCACGGCGAGCGCGCAACTGCTCTTCTATTGGAATTTCTTCTGGAGCATCAAGCATGGAAAGCCAGCGGAACGAAATCCGTGGCATGGGACGACGCTCGAATGGTCTGTGAGCACGCCAGTGCCGCACGATAATTTCGCGGGACATTATCCGACGATTTATCGGGGACCTTATGAGTACAGCGTGCCGGGGATGAGAGACGACTACGTGCCGCAAGATCTGGCTCCGGAACTTGTGGCCAAGGCCTAAGCGAATTTGAGGCGAGCAGATGCCGCATAGCACAACAACCGACGAACTGGAAATCATTATATCCGGCGGCGGACCGAAGGCGCCCGGAGGCGGCGGCTCGGGCGACGGCGGCGATGGATCTTCGGGAGGAAGCGGATCGGCGCTGCCTCAGCGCGTCTACGTGACGGGAATTACGATCGGGATGGGCGCGATTTTGATGTTTTTCATGGCGCTCGTCAGTGCATTCATCGTGCGCAAAGGGATGGGCAACGATTGGCGCGCGTTTGAGATTCCCCGAGTTTTGTGGCTGAACACGGCGATTCTGCTGGCCAGCAGCGGAACGATGATTTACGCGCGGCGTCTTTTCAAGCGCGGCGACCAGAAGGGGTTCCGCCACTGGTGGGCGATGACGACAATTCTGGGGCTGCTGTTTCTGGCCGGGCAACTGATTGCGTGGCGGCAGATGGTGGCTTCGGGATTTTATCTGGCGACGAATCCGAGCAGCAGCTTTTTTTACGTGCTGACGGCGGCGCACGGAGCGCACCTGCTCGGCGGAATTTTTGCGCTGATCTACGTCGGCTGGCTGCGACTGCGGAAACTGACCATCGAGACGGCGACCGAAGTAGCAGCGCTTTATTGGCACTTCATGGATGGGCTGTGGGTTTTTCTATTCCTACTCTTATTGCTGGGACGGTGACACTTGTCTGAACTCGAGATGGATACTCTGGCGGGGAGTGCGTGGGATGGCGGCGTAGCGCCGTTTGCGACAAACACGAAAAAGCTGGGAATGTGGCTGTTCCTGCTTTCGGACTCGCTAACGTTTTCGACAGCGATTCTGGCTTACGCGTACGTGAGATTATCGAGCGCGAACTGGCCGCGGCCGTTTGAGTTTTCGCCAGCAGTGGTCAATGCGACGTTTCTGACGTTCATTCTTCTCTCCAGCAGCTTGACGATGGTGATGGCCGTTGCGGCGGCGCACCGCGATGAGATTCGCAAGGCGGTGATTTATATTATTCTGACGGCGATTGGTGGAATCGCGTTCGTCGTGCTGCACTTGATGGAGTGGTTCCGGCTGTTTGCGGAAGGCGTAACGCCGTGGTCGAATCATTACGTGGTGAACGGGCAGCCGGGCGATCCGCTCTTCGGCGGAACGTTTTTCGGATTAACCGGGCTGCACATGCTACACGTCTCGATTGGCGTGATTTATCTGTGCATTATCGCGTACGGATTTGGGCGGAGAAAATTCAACGCCGACCACGTGGAAGTGAGCGGACTTTACTGGCACTTCGTCGATTTGGTGTGGATGTTCATATTTCCGATGGTGTATTTGATGTCCGTGAATTTGAAAGGCTGAGGAGCATAACGCACGATGAGCGCTCATGGAGCAACTGCGGAAGCGACGCACCAACCCGGATCGAAGAAACTGTTCATGTGGGTATGGTTCTGGCTATTGATTCTGACGGGGGTTGAAACTTTTCTGGCATATTTAAGGCTGGAGCCCCACCTGATGCTAACGCTGCTGATCGGGCTTTCGCTGATCAAAGCGGCGCTGATTGTGGCGTATTTCATGCATTTACGATTCGAGAAAATCGGGCTATTTCTGATTATCGTGCCGTCGCTGGTTTTCTGCCTGACGATGATTTTGATATTTGTGTTTCCGGATAGCCTGCGAATTGCGCAATTGAGCGGATTGGGACACTGAGCCGCAGAGGTAAGATAACAGAGCGGCGAGCTTACAAAGAGTAAAGGTGAAACAATGAACTGGCGAAGCGTTATGGGGAAGCTGATGGCGGCGGGGGCGGCGACAGTGGGAATTCTCCTGGGCGCGACGTCGACCTTCGCGCAGGGTTGCGCCCTTTGCTACAGTGACGCAGCGGCGGCGGGCCCGCAGGCGGAGGCTGCGCTGCGGCATGGGATTCTGATCCTTCTGATTCCTCCGATGATCATCTTCTCCGGCTTCTACGCGATGCTATACCGACGACGAAATGTACATCTTGGGTCTGACACAAAGGTTCCGGGCGCGTCTTTTGGGCATGAAAACATCGCTGAGATCGTCCTTCCATTGAACTAAATCGTTTCAAAAATAAAGATAACGATTGAGCGTTTGGCATGCAGAGGTGCGCCCGTATGGGCGAAATTTTTGTGAGTTTTCGAGCAGAAACTGAAGCCGCGCGAGAGCTGAGAAGTTCAGCTCCCACGCGGCAGAATGTGAAACTACGAGCCCTGTTTGGAGTGGAGGTCCGTGCAAATCGTTACGGCGTTGGTCGGATCGATGGCGGTAGAATCAAAATCAATGTGCTTGATCCTGCCGTCCTTGCCGACGACGAACGTGGTACGGCGAGCGAATTCGACTTTGTCACCGGCCATGTCGTAGGAGTGCACGATGCCATAAGCGGCAAGGACTTTGCGATTCATGTCGCTTAGGAGCGGGAACGTGACGCCGATTTCCTTGGCGAAGGCGCCATTGGCTGGCGGGCTATCGATGCTGATGCCGAAAATCACGGAATCGCTTGCTTCAATCTTGGCCAGATCAGACTGATAGGCCTCGAGTTCCTGTTTTCAACCGCTGGTGAACGCGAGAACGTAAAAGGCGAGGATGACGTTCTTTTTGCCCCGAAAACTGCTGAGCGAAACGGTGGAACGCTGGTCGCTTGGCAGGGTGAAATCCGGAGCAACGTCGCCGACTTTCAGATTCGTTGTCGTGATGGCGGCCTGATCCTGTGCTTGCGCGCGCGGTCCAAATGCAAGCGCGGAAAGCGCCAGGAGCAAAGGCATGGCCATCGTAACGATACGTTTCATGCGCCGTCTCCTTGAAATTTAAGATGCCTCCCGAACGGGAATTATCATACCAGAACGCCGAGTGGATAATCTCGCCAGCTGGTTCACTTGTCTTCGGACTGAAGGAAGTTGAATGGATCGCCGATGTTTTTGCGGACCTCGGCCCAATATTGATCAGGCTTGGACAAGAAGGCTTCGACGACGCGGGGGTCGAATTGCGTGCCGGAGAATTTGGTGATTTCCGCGCGAGCCGCGCTCAAGGGCAGAGCCTTGCGATACGGGCGATCCGACGTCATGGCGTCGAGAGTGTCCGCGACGGCGAAAATCCTTGCTCCCAAAGGAATTTCTTCGCCCTTCAGGCCGCGAGGATATCCCGTGCCGTCGTAAAACTCCTGGTGCGCCAGGACGATCTGCGCAGGATCTTTCAGGAATGGAATCCGCTTGAGCACGGTGTAGCCGATTTCGCAGTGGCGCTTCATGATCTGGCGTTCTTCATCAGTGAGAGGACCGGGTTTGCGAAGCACCTGGTCTGGGATGCCCATTTTGCCGATGTCATGGAGAAAAGCGCCGCGGGCGATTTGACGCAGCTCGTGACGGTCCACTTTCATAATCTTGGCGATCAGAATCGTAATGGCGGTGACGCGCTGGCAATGGCCTTCGGTTTCGGCGTCCTTGGCGTCGAGGGCGCCACCGAGAGCTTCAAGCGTGTAGTCATAGGATTGCTCGAGGTCACGCAGAGTCAGGGAAAGCTGCTGGGTGCGTTCGGCGACGAGATGCTCGAGATTATGCTGGTAGGAGCGATTCTCAAGAACCAAGCGGCGGTGTTCGAGGGCGCGGCTGACGCTATGGTAGAGCTGATCTTTTTCGAAGGGCTTGAGGATGTAATCGTAAGCGCCGGCGCGAATCGCTTCGAGAGCGATGGAAATATCGTGCATGGCGGTGACCATGATGACGGGAACATCGACGTCGTGCGTGCGAACCTGACGCAGGAGGCGCATACCGTCCATCTGAGGCATGACGATGTCACTGAGGACGAGGTCGTGCGAGTCCTTGCCGATTTCCTGAATCGCTTGAAAACCGTCGGAAACAGTGGTGCAGCGATATCCCTGAGCTTCGAGCAGTGTGGAGACAACTTCGCGAATCGCTTCTTCGTCGTCGCAAACGAGAATCTTTTCCCCGGCCAAAACGCATCTCCTCGATTCGGGCATTATAGCGACGAAAAGAGGAGCGACAGGCGTGTTTCTCGTGTCATTGAGCGTAGAAGTTACGCTGGGATAAACAGGGAGGAGCCTGGCAAGTTGCGGACGAACTGGCCGTCTTTAATCTAATGGCCGGGATTCAGGTCAAGACGGGAAGGCATGATGCCGGCGATTTGAGACATAAGAGTTTCCAACTCTCCGGCGAGACCGGTGATGAGGTTCGTGATGCGGGCGAGCTCGCTTGAAGTGACTCGATCCAGCGAGATGCGGATGGCGAGAACCCGATACATGAAGCGGAATTGGAGGCCAAGGCGCAGCCATTCCCATTGATGTGCCTCATTCAGTTGCGGGGAAAGGGCGGAGGCAAGACGGGCGAGGCGTTCGAGGCGCACGAAATCCTCGGCGAGACTATTGAGGTACTGACGCAGGATGCCACGACGCTGCTTGCGCCAGAGCTTCTGGACAGACTTTGGAGCCCGGCGAGCCATGAACTCGTCGTCTTCCTTTCCCAAGATCTGGCTGATTTGGGGGAAGTGACGGCAATGGAGCGGCAGGAGCTTTTCGATATCGAGGGCTTCGACTGCGGGAGTCGACTGCGCGGCTCGCGGAGAAAAAAGGAGCCAGACAAGAGAAACGAGAATGGCGAGAGAGAACAAAATGGCAGCGACGAGCGTCATTTCCACATCTCCAATAGGGTCGAATTAAGCTGGCGCAAGCGAGAGGTCATCTGCGGGACGATGGCTTCATATTCGCCCGGCTCAAAGAGCACCGGGGCAGTTTGCTCCTGGGGAAGCGGCTTGAGCAAGGCCACCCACCAAAGAACGATCGCGATATCAAAGGATACAAGGCGCAGATCTCGCCACGGCTCGAAGTACCGCCCGGAAATCTGGAGGCGCAGGAAAGTATTGTTGACAAATTGGACCGCGGAATAGAATCCGAGTCCGAGCGCGAGCCAGGCAATGTGCCTGCTGACACTGACACCGTAGTACCGGCAGAACATGAGCCCGCACAGCAGAATGCCAAAGATAACCGATTCCAGGCCACGTTCGCCCGTCAGAATCAGGGCAGCGATGCGCGGCGAGCTATTGCCCACGGAGATCGCCGCTCCCACCGCAAGGAAAAGAGCGACGCCAGCCAGAATCGGACGACAAAATTTCCATACACCGGCGTAGGGGGAGAGCAGCGCACGGCAGATGTCATACAC
This sequence comes from Candidatus Acidiferrales bacterium, assembly GCA_030037355.1. GTDB lineage: Bacteria > Acidobacteriota > Terriglobia > Acidiferrales > UBA7541 > DAHUXN01. Next base: position 15,151 of record JASHRL010000078.1, read on the forward strand.
GGCAGCGGCTCGCGCAAGCAGCAAGGTGGATTGCATGATCCAATAGGCGTCGAATGAGGCTCGGGAGGAAATGCCGGTAAGACGATAGGTCAGCCAAAGGACCGCCTCGTTGAGGAGCAGCAAGCCGAGGTAGATGGTAAAAAGCGGAAGACGCCGGAAAAGGTTTCGGCGCAGAGCCAAGGCAAAAAGAACAACTTCAGCCGCCGCAGCGGCAGCCCACTGAATCGAGATGAAGTGCGAAAAACCCATGCGCGCCGGGATGCGAGTATAGCATTTCGACGTTGGTAACGTCTACCAACAGGCATCCCAGCGCGTTTGCGAGCGTCAAGCTTATACCGTCGCCGAAGAGCCCGTGCCCGGGAACGGCGGGGCAGGTGCGCCACCATCGGCCAAGGCAACAGAACCGTTCGACAGACTGATTACTGACTGTCCCGTGCCTGGGAATGGCGGAGCGGGTGCTCCACCATCGGCCAAGATGACAGGATGCATGACAACGCGAGACGAGTGCGAGTTGACGGTCGGAGCCGCGGAGACTACTATCGCGAGGAACAGAGAACCCAAAAAGAGAGAAGCTGCTGCCAGTTTCATGGTTGACCACCTCCGGGCAGCAGTCTTAAATGCAGAATGTCGGCGGCTGCGAATCAGAGTAGAAATGTTCTGAACACGGAACAGCGGCGGGAGAGACAGCGCTGGACGAATTTCGGCAAAACCGACGAGTTGTCGAGGACTTCGCAGCAACAACTCTTGCGGCGATTCCGGGAGACTTCGCGCGTCTTTTGCACGTGGCAACGCTGCGCGATTTAGCGACGGGGCGATACCGGCACGAAGGTCTGGAGAGAATTTATTCGGAGACGTCCGTCCATCAAGCGCTGGGGATATGCCACGAAGAACTATTCGAGAAGATTCTCGAGACTTCGCTGGAACGGCAGTCGGGCGAGCTTCGGAATTGCCTGGAAGGGTTTGGAGAACCGGTGAAAGAAATCGCCGCGCGCTGGCAGGAGCACGAATTCTACCGCTTGCTGATTCCGTCGGGCGTCCCGGGCTACTTGAGAGACCTGTTTTGTTCCAACCAGAGCGCGCTGCTTACGCTGATCGCGAATGGCGAGGCTAAGGAGAAATAAGGCGCATCGAAACGGCCACAACCTGGCCGACGACTTCAGCGTCATCGGGGAAGCGATAGTTTTCCGGCGCGCATGAAGACAGAGGATGCGGTTGCAGGACCAGGCGATTCCCTTCGAGAAGACACCAGCAACATCGGTAACCATCGCGAATATCTACAAGGTAGATAGGCCTTTCCGCTTCGTTACGCCAAATCCCTGCGGAGACTTTCTGACGATTCGGGTCGATGAGAACGAGTGCGCCGGGGCGGAGAAGCGGTTCCATCCAATGATCATCCTGGCCGATGTAGGCGTAATTGTAGCCATTGCCATTTGCCAGCGCGGGAGCCTCGAAATCAGCCCAACTCTCGACCATGCGCGTGAGGTAAGTCGTCCGGCGCGGATCAAAGGCGGGATCGAAACGAACCGGCAATCGAAAGGCGCGGGGAGAGGCAGCGAGATGAGTTCGCGGAGCGAGGGAAGAGTTGTAGCTGGCGAAGGCACCGCTTAGCGGAACGTCATACCATTTGCAGACCTCTTCGGGATCGAGATGATAGATTGCGCAGAGACTGTAGAGTTTGTGAAGGCTGGGGATGGTTCCGGCATTTTCGAAGTCCGCCAAGCGGCTGATGCGGACAATGAACTCCGGGCGGCCGTGACGATTTGCAAGCTCGTAGCTTGCTTGTTCCACATCACGATAGGTCAAACCGAGTTGCTCCCTTACCTGACGCAACTGCGTTCCAGGAAACATCGCCTCAGAGCTCCGGAAGTTGTCCGATTGAGCGGGCGATTATAGCAGAGACACAAACGTGTTCAGAAATCAGAACAAAGATTATCGCTGCCGCCGTGACGGAGATTTGTTCGGCTGGCACGGTTGCAGCAATACGCGAATTGAGGATGAGCTTTTCGCGGGTGACGCACAATTCCGGTCTTTATTCCAAGTAGCGACGCAGGAACTATGTTCTCGATGCGGGGAAACGATTCGGGGCCAAAAGACATCCAATCGGGGACGAGGCGCCATGCGCACACAAAGATTCGTGAGGTTTTTTTGCGTTACGTTTATCGCAGCAAGCGTCACATGGGCGCAGAGCAAATTGACCGTGCCGCGAGTGGATGCGAATTCCAATACGGAGACCAATGCGAATTTCTTCGCGGCTGCGGACCAAGTGCTGGAAGTGATGAGCAAGATTCTGGCGTTGCCGGTGAAAGCGCCAATCAAGAAGAGCATCCGCACCAAGGCAGAAATCCGCGAATACCTTATCGCCGAAGATAAGAAAGACGAATCCGCGAAGAAGCGCTATGCCGACCAGCGCACGCTCGAAGCTTTTGGCTTGATTCCCAAGGGATTTCCGCTCGACTCGTTTCTACTGAATTTGCTGACGGATCAGGTGGCCGGCCTGTACGATCCCGATAAAAAAGAGTTCTATATCGCCGACTGGATCGACCCCGTGGAGCAAAAACCAGTGATGGCGCACGAACTGACGCATGCCCTGGACGATGAGTACTTTCATTTGAAGAAATGGCAGAAAGCCGCGGAGGCCAATGATGATGCGTCGCTAGCGCGCGAGTCGGTGATCGAAGGCTCGGCGGTCGCTTCGATGATGGATTATTCGCTGAGCGATTTGCACACCAGCGTGCGGCAGATTCCGGACATCGCTCCGTTCATTGAATCGGGGCTTGCGGGAGATATGGACACGGACCCGAACTTGGCGAAGGCACCGCCATTCATTCGCGACGAACTGCTTTTCCCCTACTTGCAGGGCGCGGAGTTCAGCCAGGCGGTGCTGAAGTCGACATCGGGATGGGTGGACTTCAAGAAAGTGTTTCAGAATCCGCCGGTTTCGACGCAGCAGATTCTGCATCCGAAGCTCTATTTTGACGGCACGAAGCCTCGGGATGTTACGCTGCCGCATCTGAAGGCAGTTCTGCCCGACGGATACGAGAAGCTGGACGAGAATGTCGTGGGAGAGTTTGCGCTCGGGGAAGTCCTAAAGCAGTTCATCGGGCCAGGCGACGCAGATGAATTTGCGCCCATGTGGAACGGCGACCGGTATGCGGTGTTCGAAAACAAAGAAACGAAGCAGACGATTCTGGTCGTTCTGGTGACGATCGACAACGAGAAAGATACGGGCGCTTTCTTCGGTGCGTATCGTGACGCGCTGGAGAAGAAGCACGGAATTCAAAAACCGGACAATGAAGGGCCGGAATACATGGCGGCGGGCGACGTATATCTTCGATGCGTGAAGGATGAATGCTTGAGCGTCGAAGGAGCGGAGCGGTCTGTTGATGATCGAATTGTCCAGCAGCTTGGCTGGCCAACAGAGACGGCCCGAGAAAATGCAGTAAGTCGACCGAGCGGGAAGAGTTCAGCGCTGGCGGGCGAAGGGCGCTGGTGAGACCGCGCCGATCCTGGGCTGAAGGCACTTGCGCGTGAGCCGTTCGAGGCGGTGCTGGACGCGAGCACGAAGCTTGCGGCATCGTACGGCGGCAGGGCCGCTTTGCTTCGTGCCAGCCGAAAGCTGCGCGAGAGCGTCGCGCATGATTTCGGCAGCACGGAGAGGGTCGCGTGCGCGATGCTCGAAGTGAATCGCCAATTCGATGCAAGCTTCCGTTCTCTCCACGATGCTGGCATTTTTCTTGCAGCGCAACTGCTCCCACAGCAGCGTAGCAGCGGGATAGTCGCGATCCAGCTTGGCCAGGCGCGCGAGGTGGCCTCGCGCTAAGGTCTCGAGCTCCGGAGGCAACCCGGCATCGAGAGTGCTGCCGAAAAGCTGGCGCGCACGCGCGCGATGGCCGTGGCGGCTGAGGATGCGAGAGACACCGTAGAGTTCAAACGCGTCCGACCCTTCGGATTCCGGAGAAGCGAGCAGAGAAAACGCCTTCCGCGTGAGCGCGGCAAGGCCGCGAAGGTCCATCTGATTGTGGCGAATCACAGGGACGAGCGGCGCTGCGGCACCGGTACGCAAGAAATCGAAATAAATCTGCGGAATCAATTCCGAAAATACATCTCCTTCGCGCCGCCAGCCGAGGACGTGTTCCTCAAGCTGGGAAAGCCGCGCATTGCCGACGCGGAGACGCCAAAGCTGGCGCGAGGGATGAAGGAGATCGATATGCGCGAGCGGAGGATGCGGGGGGATGGAGCGCGTCATGCGGAAACGAGTTTCGAGCAAAGGCCAGTCGAAAGATTTGCCGTTAAAGGTCAGAAGAATTGGACGCTCGAGCATGCGCTTGCGAAGTTCGAACAAGACGGAATGCTCTTCGCTGTGGTCGCGCATGAAAAATTGCTCGACTTCGAGACCGGCGGTGTCCCACCAGGCGATACCGACAAGAAATGCGTACGTGCCAGAGCCGCCGGCGAGGCCGGTCGTTTCCGTATCGAGGAAAAGCCAACGGCGAGGGTCAGCCGCGTCGGGAGGCGCGCCGGGCAATAGCAAACGAAGTGATTCCAGGTCCGGGTCGATTGAGGACGGATCGGAATACCAACGACGGATCGAGAGGTGCTCGCCGAAGCGATTGTGCTGCGGCGCTGCACCGAGAAATTCAGCTAGGGAATCGCACGGCTCCATTGTTTGAACGGAGCCTTCGGCTATCGGTGGAGACGCAGGACGATTTGCCGGGCGGAGGGCCTTCAGATTGGCGAATTTGTCTTTGGGTGCAGTGGCCATTTTGATCCGAGCCTAACCGTTCAAGCGGCGAAGAATTTCGAGCGCGGCCTCCTTGGCGTGTTCGTGGCATTCGCCGACCGGGCCGACGCACGAGGGGCAGCCCTTTTCACAAGGGCATGCAGAGATGAGTTCGTGCGTGCGCTGCAAGAGAAGATTCGCCGCACGATAAAGCGGCTCGCTGAAGCCAATGCCGCCAGGATAAGCGTCGTAGAGATAAAGATTGGGCTCGAAGAATTCTTTGCTCTCCGTGAGATCAACGGCGGCCTCGGGGACCTGCTCCCATTCGGCTTCGATCCCGGGATTCGGCGGACGCTCGCCGATGGCGGCGCCAAGGTCGCGGCGATCACACATCAGGAGCAGTGTGGCGATGGATTCGAGAGCGTGGAGCAGACCGAACATGCCGCCCTGACGGTCGGAAACAGAGAATGGAAGTGAAGCGACGAGCTCGCGACGAAGCGTGAGCCAGAATGCCGTCGTGTGCATTTCGTTTTCCGGCAATTCAAGTTTTCCTGCGCCGAGATTTTCATTGGTGAAGAATTTGATTTTCTTGAAGCCGACGACTTGCGAGCGAACGAGAACGTCGCCGTGCGCGCGCTCCGAGGGGCCAGAGGAAGAATGTGAATCGGCGATTTCGAGAACACGAACCTGCGTATAGCGAATGGCGTCAGTGAAGTAATCGACGTTGACGCGTTTGACATAGACTTTGCGTTCGGCGAAATCGAGACGCTCGACATGAAATTGCTGACCTTCGTGGATGTAGATGGCCTTGGGATGCACCGTGGTGAGTGCGCTCGCGAAATCGACTTCGCCAATGACTTCGGGTCCGGCCGATTCATCGCGCTCGTTGCCGGTGATGTCGATAATCACGAAGTTGTCGGAAGTGACGGAGCGCAAGCTGACGGCGTTGGCGGGATAGGCTTCCTGAATCCAGTGATAGTTGCCGCCGCTCTTGTGAAGAAATCCAGCTTGGGCCAGACGCTCGCAGAGCGCGGGCAAATCGACGTCGCCGAAACGCTCGGCGGGATCGAGCGGCAATTCGAAGGCAGCGCACTTCAAATGATTGACGAGAATTTCCAGGTTATCCGGCTGAACGTAAGCGTGCTCCGGCGAACGGCCAAAGAAATATTCGGGATGCTGAACGATGAATTGATCGAGTGGCGAGGACGAAGCAACCATCACGGCGCATGAGGTGCCAGTGCGGCGGCCAGCGCGGCCAGCGCGCTGCCACGTGGAAGCGATAGAACCGGGGTAGCCGGCGAGAACCGTGGCGTCGAGCGAACCGATGTCGATGCCGAATTCGAGCGCATTCGTGGAGACGACGCCACGAATTTTGCCGTCGCGGAGGCCGCGTTCGATGTCGCGGCGTTCGCCGGGCAAATAGCCTCCGCGATAGCCGCGAATCGGTTCCGAACGGCCCGGCGAAGAGGGAAAAGCCTGGCGGAGATATGTGAGCATGACTTCCGTGTGCAAGCGGCTATTGGCGAAAACGATGGTCTGGAGATTGCGGGAAAGCAGTTCCTTGGCGACGCGCGTGGCCTCGTTCAGGTAGCTGCGGCGAATGCCAAGATTGCGATTGACGACCGGCGGGTTGTAAAAGACGAAAACTTTCTCGGCGGAAGGTGCGCCATTTTCGTCCACGACTTCGACTTCGTCTTCGATGAGGCGAGAAGCGAGCTCTCCGGGATTTGCGATTGTCGCAGAGCAGCAGATGAAAATGGGATCGGAACCGTAGAATCGCGCGATGCGGCGAAGGCGGCGAAGAACATTGGCGAGATGACTGCCGAACACGCCGCGATAGGTGTGAAGCTCGTCGAGAACGATGTAGCGCAAGTTTTCGAAAAGGCGCATCCACTTGGTGTGGTGCGGGAGGATTCCCGTGTGAAGCATATCGGGATTGGTGAGAACTATGTGGCCGCGCTCGCGAATGGCTTTGCGAGCGTCGCCGGGCGTGTCGCCATCGTACGTGAAGACGCCGAAGCGGTCATTGAGGCGCGTCGCGAGATCGTGCAATTCGGCGAGCTGATCCTGGGCGAGAGCCTTTGTGGGGAAGAGGTAGAGAGCGCGCGTGTCGGCGTTTTCGAGGATGGCGTTCAACACAGGCAGGTTGTAGCAGAGCGTCTTGCCGGAGGCGGTTGGCGTGACGACGACAGCGTTCTTTCCCGCGTGAACGTGTTCGACGGCCGAGGATTGGTGCGTGTAGAGTTGCGAGACGCCTTTGGCGCGATAAACCGCGGCCAATTCCGGCGCGGCCCACGAAGGTATCGCTGCGAACTGCGCCTCACGCGCGGGGATGCGCTGAACAGCGGTTAGAACCTCTCCAGTGCGGTCGCGCGCCGCAATCTCGCCGAGGGCCTCGTGGATGACGTCGAGGGAGGTGCGGGTACGAACTGCCAGCGATTGTGCCAACCCTTTCCTCCTTCGCCTTTTGTTCGCTAAGGCTAGCATTGGGAGATGGACGACGCAACGGGAATTTTAGGATGCGAGCTCGGATGCATACGGGGAGAGAGCTTCCGCGGGTGAGGATGGGCGCGTACAATGACGGAACGAAACAGACGAACGGCGATGGAGTTCGCAGAAAGCGCCCGAAAGGGCTGATGACTCCTGGCTGCCACGAGGCGTCCAGGAGTTTTTTGTTGGGGGTCAGTGGCGCAGAATCGAAGTGAAAGCGCGGACGATTTTGTATCGAAGCACGAAGAGTTAGGATGATACGGGATAGGGCTCTCGCGAAAACATGAGCGAAAAACTAAAGCTGGGTGAGAATCACCGACGCGTTGTGTCCGTATTGCTGCGCGGCATTGAAGCGACGTGCGATGAGGTTGAGGCGACGCTCGATGAAACGGCGGGCGTCATGCGGAGGGTGAGCGACGATCTTTCGACGGAACAGAGCAAAGCGTTGCGGCGAATGAGCGAAGCGGTGCGCACGGAGATTCGGCGGATCAGCTCAGAGATCGAATTGGACCCGGCGATGAATTCGCGGCGACGGAGGATTCGCGCGCTGGTGTCGAGTGCGATCGTTAATTTGGAGGAATCAGACCCCAAGAAGTTGCGCGGCTATGGCCACCTGGCGGAGGATGCGGTGAAGCGGCTGGAGAATGAGTTCGCGAAGCTGCTCAAGATGTTGGACGAAATGGCGGAAGCCGTCGAGCGGACGTAGGCCCGGCGCTCGGAAGCGAATCGCAGTGGCTCGAAACCGCATGAAGCTATAGAATGGCCGTATGGCGCAGGCCTTTCTGATTTTCGACTTCAGCAAGAACGAAGAAGCAGCACAGCAGGCGCGGCATCGCATCGACGGATGGAAACAGGGATTTCGTCTCGGTAATAAACTGCAATTCAAATTCGAAAGAACGTCCGCTGATTCGGCGAAGAATGCGAAGGCCGATGAATCCGGCGCGGATGGGCGCGTGCGGCTGTTCATACGCCTCGATTTCTCGAATCACGAAAAGCATTTGTTTCAGACATGGGTAAAACGAATTCCAAGCGAAGAGCCGTTTAAGTCGGTCCAGTCTGAACTCATTCGATCGAATGAGGACAATTTCGAGAAGACGGACGATTTGTACGAATCCTTGACGTAGGCCGGGCGGGAATTCGGTTTGGTATAATCGACGTGCCATCCACCCGTACGACGCGAAAGGAAGCTGATGGCCCTGCAGACAAAGACAAAAACGGCAAAATTTGACGCCGCGAAATATCACGGACTCGACCGCGACGCCTTGATTCGATTGTACCGTACGATGTTTTTGTCGCGCCGGCTGGATGACCGCGAGATTCAACTCAAGCGCCAAAACAAAATCTATTTTCAGATCAGCGGTGCGGGTCATGAAGCGGCGACGGCCGCTGCAGGGCTCATTCTTAAGCCGGCCTACGACTGGTTTTATCTCTATTACCGCGACCGCGCGCTTTGTCTGATGCTGGGAGTGACTCCGTACGAAATGCTGCTCGAAGGCGTGGGTGCGAAGGATGATCCCGCATCGGGCGGACGGCAGATGCCATCGCACTGGGGGCATCAAGCGTACAACATCGTTTCGAGATCTTCTCCGACGGGTACGCAGTGGCTGCAAGCGGTCGGAGCCGCAGAAGCATCGCTCTACTATGACCGATTTCCGAAAGCACTGAAACAGGCGGAGGCGGCGCCGCTGGGAAAAGCGGTGCATCACTATCGCGACGAAGTCGTTTGCGTTTCTGGCGGCGAAGGCGCGACGAGCGAAGGAGAATTTTGGGAGGCGATCAACACGGCGTGCCTTCGAAAGCTACCCGTGATTTTCCTTGTGGAAGACAACGGCTACGCGATTTCGGTGCCTTCGGAAGTGCAGCATCCGGGAGGAAGCGTTTCGCGGCTGCTGGCGAATCATCCGAATTTACATATCGAGGATTACGATGGGACGGAACCTCTGGAAAGTTACGCCGCGGCGCAGCGCGCGGTGACGTACTGCCGCGAGCGGCGAGGCCCGGCGCTGCTTCATGCACACGTGACGCGGCCCTATTCGCATTCTCTCTCCGACGACGAGAAGCTCTACAAGACGGCGGAAGAGCGGGAGATCGAAGCGCATCGCGATCCGATTCCGAAATTCGGTTTGTTTCTCGTGCGCGAGGGGATTTTGGACGAGCGGGAACTAGAGGCACTTGAAGCGGGAGTCGAAAAGGAAATCTTGGAAGCTACGGATCGCGCGCTGGCGGCGGAGATTCCCTCCGCGGATTCGATTTACGAATTCGTGTACTCGCCGGACATAGATCCCAAGAGCGAAGCGTTTGTGGCGAAGCCGGTGAATACGGGTTCGGCGCTGACAATGGTGGAGATGGTTTCGGCGACATTGATGGATGAGATGGGCCGCGACGAGCGGGTCGTCGTCTTCGGCGAAGACGTAGCCGATTGCAGCCACGAAGAAAGCCTGAGCAAGGTCAAAGGCAAGGGCGGAGTATTCAAAGCGACGGCTGGACTTCAGCGCAAATATGGCGGAGAGCGTGTCTTCAATTCGCCGCTTGCAGAGGCGAACATCGTTGGGCGCGCTATCGGAATGTCCACGCGCGGAATGAAGCCGGTGGTGGAGATTCAATTTTTTGACTACATCTGGCCAGCGATGATGCAGATTCGGAACGAGCTGGCGACGACAAGATGGCGGTCGGGAGGGAAATTCAAGTCACCGGCTGTGGTACGCGTGGCGATTGGCGGATATTTGACCGGCGGAGCAATCTATCACAGCCAGTCCGGCGAAGTGATGTTTACGCACCAGCCGGGCTTGCGTGTGGTGATGCCGTCAACGGCGCTGGATTTGTGCGGATTGCTGCGGACTTCCATCCGATGCGACGATCCCGTAATGTTCCTCGAACACAAGCATCTTTACCGGCAGCCTTATAATCGCGCGCCGTATCCGGGCTCTGACTTTACGATTCCATTTGGCAAAGCGCGCGTGGTTCGCGAGGGCAAGGATGCAAGCATCATCACTTACGGAGCGGTCGTTCATCGCGCGGAAGTGGCCGCAGCGGAGCTGGCGCGGCAGGGAAAAGACGTCGAGATCATCGACCTGCGGACGTTGAGCCCGTACGATTGGGAGGCGATCGCGACGTCAGTGCGAAAGACGAATCGCGTGATCGTGGCCTACGAAGACACGCTTTCGTGGGGCTATGGAGCGGAGATCGCAGCGCGGATTGCGGATGAGTTGTTCGAGGAGCTGGATGCGCCGGTGCGGCGCGTGGCAGCCACGGATACATTCTGCGCCTATCAGCCGAAGCTGGAGGATGAGATTTTGCCGCAGACCGAGGACATCGTTAAAGCAGTCCGGGAGCTGATTGCTTTTTGACTTTGCGGCGCCGGCGTGAAACCTTTTTTGCTGCCCCGTCGTACTTGAGTTAAGAGGGATGAGGAAAAGCATTAGGAGGTAACCATGGTTTGTCCGAAATGCCAGAGGGAAATCGCGGATTACTCGAGCTATTGCTATTACTGCGGCACGCGGCAGGCTCGCGCGGCGGAGGTTGGTGCGCCGCCGCGCCGGCTGCACCGGTCGGTCGTGGACTCCAAGATTGCGGGCGTATGTGGCGGACTGGGCGAGTATTTCGATACAGATTCGACGATCGTGCGGCTCGTCTGGGCGCTCGTCACCATATTCACCGGAATCGTACCGGGAATTCTGGTGTATCTAGCGGCCTGGCTAATTATGCCCCTCGGGCCGGCGTATATGCAGGCACCTGCCGCGGCTCCAGGTCCGACGCAGACGCCGCACGCCTAGCGCTGAGGCATTCTTGGCTGGATTGCTGATTAAGCTCTGTCCCTAGGCCTTGTCCTTGAAGATTGCCCGATCCAGAGAGATTGCGCCTGCTCCGAGGGCTACGAGAGCAAAGGCACCGACCGCACAGGCTAGTGGGAATTGATAGTTGCCCACCGCCATGATGCCGCCCTGCGGCAGATGCACCCTGAGAATGGCAATGGCCATTTCGCCCGCGATCAAAAGGGCAGCGATTCGCGTGAATAGACCTGCAATCAAGAGAATCCCGCCGAATAACTCCACTATTCCCGCAATGTAAGCGAAGTAGGAAGGAAAGCCCATGTGTGGGAAGGCTTGCAATGTCTCATGGGTATGTGTGATGAGTTTTGGCCAGCCATGGTAGATAAAAATAACGCCGAGCCCGACGCGAAGGATCAGAAGGGCAAGGGGCTTCAATTTCTCGAGATTGTGCATCGTCGTACTCCTAACTGGAGGCTCCTTTATTGGCGCAGCGACTCCGCGAAGCGGCGCCATTCTAGCAGAAACTGAGCCAGTTCCGAGGTGTGGCTGATTCAACGGCCTACCGCATCTCATACATTGATGTACAATCAGGCTTCGTGAGAGAACAGGCAGGCAGATTGTCCTCGGCCCAGCGGATTATCGGCGTCTGCAACGGCGGCGGCGACGCGCCCGGACTGAATGCTGTCATCCGCGCGGTGGCGTGTACTGCAATCCGCGGGTACAACTGGCGCCTGATTGGCATTACGAACGGATTCAATGGATTGATTTGGCCGGAACAGTCGTTCGATCTGACTCTTGATAAGATCCGAGGCATTCTGCCGCGCGGCGGGACTGTCCTGGGCACCACAAATCGCGGGAATCCCTTCGCTTTTCCGACCGAGACCGACGGCGTCACACTCACCTCGGATTTTTCTGCGCGTTGCATGGAGAATATGTCCAAAATGGGCATCGAGGCGATGATTGTCATCGGTGGTGACGGGACGCTGCACATTGCCCACGAATTTGAGAAACTCGGAATGAAGGTCGTGGGTGTTCCCAAGACGATTGACAACGACATTCACGCCACGGAAGTCACTTTCGGTTTTGACACCGCGTTGCACGTTGCCACCGACGCGATCGACCGCCTGCACACAACTGCGGAGAGTCATCATCGGGTGATGGTGGTTGAAGTCATGGGACGCCAAACGGGGTGGATAGCGCTCCACTCGGGAATCGCCGGAGGCGCGGATGCAATCCTGATTCCAGAGATTCCGTTTACAATCGAAACAGTGTGCGAGGCGATTCGACGCAGAGAGGAGGCAGGGCGGTTATTTTGCATTGTGGTCGTTGCCGAAGGCGTGAAACTCCCGGAGCGTGACGCCTTTGGGAAGCCATTTCCAAAGCCAGTGGCAGGACAAGTCGGCAATGCAATCGGGTATGCGATTCGAGAGTATCTTCATCGTGAGGTGCGTGTGACGGTGTTGGGACACGTCCAGCGCGGTGGTTCGCCGAGCCCGTTTGACCGCATCCTGGCGTCGCGTTTCGGTGTGCATGCAGTGGACCTGGTTGCGCGAGGAGAATTTGGACGAATGGTTTGCCTGCAATCGGGAAAAATTCGCTCTGTTCTACTTGAAGAAGCCATCGGAGCTCTAAGAGCAGTCGACCCGGAAAGCGATATCGTCCGCACCGCACGAGGCATTGGAATAACGTTTGGAGACCGGCCCTGATGAGAAGAATTTTCGTTGTCGCTTTCGTTGTGGGATCGCTCATTGCGGTCAGCATTCGCCTGTATCGCACGCACCAGCCGTCGGCGATGGCCGAAGCTTACGCGGGTTCGGAGGGCGTGACGGTGTGGAATAGCACGGCGGAAGTGCGGATGCCGATTACGACACTTGCTTATGGCCAGCCTGTCCAGATCGACCAGCGCAGCGGGAACATGGAGTTGATCGAAACGGCGACGAAAATTCGCGGCTGGGTTTCCGCAGATTCTCTACTCGACGCGGCGGTATGGCGCGACGAATCGCAGCTCGATGGCATGACAAAGGTGTTGCCTATTCAAGCGAGAGGCTTCACTCGCGTACCAAGCAATTTGCATACGCGTCCGGGCCGACAGGAGCCAGTGATTGCCGAGGCGCTCGCGCAAGCTCCTGTTTTGCTCTTGCAGCGGAAGGTCGTGACATACGGCGGCGCGAAGTCCGCCGAGAGCGGCGCGGAGCAAAACGAGAATGCAGAGGATTGGTGGTTGGTTCGCGCACAACTGAGAAATGTGGGCGAGGTTTCCGGCTGGGTGCTTGGACGATTCGTGGATCTTGATTTGCCGAGCCCGCTGGCAGGCTATCAAAGCTCCGAGGATATGAAGATCGTTTCGTGGTACGAGATTAGTCGCGCTGTGGACGCTTCGGGAGGAACGAAGCCGGAATATCTGGTGGCGGGAACGCGCGACGGAGACGGGCGCCCATGTGATTTCACGCTGTTACGCGTCTATACGTGGAGCGATTCACGACAGCGTTACGAAACGGCGTTTGTTGAAGGAGGCGTCTGCGGGAATCTGCCGGTACAAGTTACTCCGGCGCGAATGCCTGGCGGCGATGCGTATTTTCGTTTTCAGAACAAGGACGCGGGCAGAGCGGAAATGCGCGAATACAAGATGCAGTTGACGACGGTGCGGCGCATTGATCGAGGCGGGCCGGGCGAGGGGTCGAGACGCTGAAAGGAGTTTTGGAGATCGAAGGACGAACGCTCGACAGGGGGGTGTCAATCCACGACGTTCCCATCCGCATTCTCACGGTCGCTTTATTCATCTCCATCGTGTGTTTGATGGCTTCCTGCTCGCATCCTCAGACCGCCGCGCAAAGTCCCCCACCGCCTGTCTTTCAATACCTTGGGGAGTGGGGCACCTCGGGCACTGATCCCGGCCAGTTCCAGAATCCGCGGACACTCAACACCGACGCGGTGGGAAATGTTTACGTAGCGGACGATGGCAGTCCGGGTCAGATTGAGAAATTCGACGCGACGGGCCATCCGCTGCTGACCTTCGGCATCACAGGGGTACAGAACGATTGGGACATTGCCATAGACGAAGGGCAGGCAATTTTTCTCGTCGATGTTTCTCATGCGCAGATTCACATCTACACGCCGGAAGGAGAAATTTTTCACACGCTATTTTTCCGCTACCGGCCTGGGTTCAACAGTCCAACGAGCATCGCGATCGAATCGGGGGGAGATTTCTACCTCGCGGATTCTGGGACGGGACGCGTTGCGCTCCTGAATCCGCGTGGACGCACGCTCGAAGCGTGGCGCAAACCGGCGGATATGCCCACCAAAACATGGACGCCATATCGCGTCCGGCTCGGCTTGGACGGGAATTTGTATTTTGCGGACCCGGAGAATCAAAAAATCGACAAGCTATCTGGCGACGGCCATTACATAACGTCGTGGGACTTTGCATTCAGCGACGCGAAAGCAACGCGTGATACGCCGCAAACGATCGGTCTTGCGGTATTTCAGAATTTGGTCGCGGCGTCGGATCTTGGTAAGCGATTGCTGGACGTTTGGACGCTCGACGGCCAGCAGAAACTGACCGTGGATTTTTCGCAGCATCCGGAATGGGGACAGAATGCTGCGCCGACGGACATCTCCTTCACTCCAAAAGGCGAGCTTCTGGTGCTTGACCAGCCCGATATGCGTGTGCTGCGATTCAAGATCAACGTCGCTGAATGAAAGATGGATTTCAAGGCAGTTAACTGCGCAGAGGTGCGACTGTGCCGTTGCTACTGACTGAAACAGATGTGCGGTCATTGCTGACGATGCCGATGGCGTTGGAGGCGGTTGAGGCGGCGTTCCGGAGACTAGCGGATGCCACGGCGCAAGTTCATCCGCGGAGACGACTGCATTTGGAAGGGTTCTCATATCTCCACTACATGGCAGCCGCGGACGGGACCGGCGGATATGAAGGCCTGAAAATTTATACCAGTTCGCGCGATGGACTGCGATTCTTGGTTCCTCTTTTCCGCGCGAAGACTGGCGAGCTTCTCGCGTTTATCGAAGCCGATTATCTTGGGCAGATGCGCACAGGCGCAGCCAGCGGAGTTGCGACGAAATACCTTGCGCGCGAGGATTCCCGCACGGTTGGAGTTATCGGCACCGGGCTGCAAGCGCGAACACAACTCGAAGCGGTCGCGGCCGTGCGCAGAATGGAACGAATCCTTGTGTTTGGACGCGATCCAGGCAGGCGCGAGCGATTCGCGCGCGAAATGACGGCCAGGCTTGGAGTGCCGGTCGAAGCAGCGCCAACAGCGGAAGCGGCCGTTCGCGAAGCTGACATCTTGATTACGTCGACGACTTCCTCGACTCCTGTTGTCGAAGGGCGCTGGCTAAAACCGGGGACGCATATCAACGCCATCGGCGCCAACTTCCCGCAAAAGCGCGAGCTCGACGCGGCCGCCATTGACCGCGCGAATGTGATTTTCGTGGACTCGCGCGAGCAGGCCAAGATGGAAGCAGGTGATTTGATTCAGTCGTTTGAGAAAACGCCGAGCCGATGGGAGAACGTGAAAGAACTTGCCGATTTGGTTGCGGGACGAACGCCGGGGCGCACGTCGAGTGAGCAAATCACGCTGTTTAAGTCCAGCGGGATTGCGATTGAGGACGTCGTGACCGCCGGAAAAGTCTACGAGCTGGCATTGGAGAGAGGGGTGGGGCGGGAAGTGCCGTTCTGGCAAGATGAGGGAGCGCGAGAGCGGACAGCGTCTTAGTCCTTGGGGCGGCGCAAGCGCTTCAAGAGCGCATCGTGCAGACGCGTGCGAACATCCTCAGAGAGCGGCAGTGGCTCCGAATTGCAGAAAATCTGGATCGTTTTCTTGGTCGTGTCGACCAGCAAGTGGCAATCCTCGCAGTGCTCAAGATGCACCTCAAGCGATTGCTTGAGGCCCTGGTCGAGAGCGTCATCCAAATAATTCGAAAGTTCACGAACAACATTCTTGCAGTTCATTGGGGCACACCTCGTTGAAAATAACGATTCAATTTGTCGCGCAGCTTCAGGCGGGACCTGAGCAGCCGCGATTTAACAGCCGGGACAGAAATTCCCAATACCTCGGCGGTTTCTTCGGTTGATAGTTCGTCGATGTCGCGCAATTGGAAAACCGTGCGGAATGGAGGATCGAGTTCGCCGATGACGCGGGCGAGAATTTCAGCGAGTTCGCGCTGGGTATACCGTTCTTCCGGTGATGGACCCCAATCCTCAATCTCGCGGGGCATAACGCTATCTTCGGTTTTGACTTCTTCGTCGAGCGAAACGTCCTTATTGTGGCGCTTACGCAGCTTCATCAGCGCCTGGTTCACCGCGATACGCACCAGCCAGGTGTAAAAACGCGAATTACCTTGGAACTCCGCAAGGTGCTCAAACGCCTTCAGAAATGCTTCCTGTGCGACGTCCTGTGCGTCTTCGGTGTTCTGGGTGATGTGCTGCGCGAGACGAAAAATCTTGCGCTCATAGCGCGTCACGAGCGCCTCGAAGGCGCTGATGTCGCCGGCTCTCGCTGCGGCAACGAGAACAGATTCGTTGTCGACGGGACTCGCTTGCGTATCAATCGACTTCGCCCGCGCGGGTTCCATATCTTTTCCGTTTGGCGTCATATATGAGAATCGGGCCAGTAAAGCCTAACACAAAGGCACGCTGTGCTATCCTCCAAGGCCGCCTTTCATTTGACGCTTTCGAGGCTGGCGGGATGCAAGCTTTTCAGCGGCAGCGACCCGATTTCGCAGGGAAAATGGTGCATTCCGGGCCGCTTGACGTTCCTTTTGCTGGCAGATAAAGTCGCCGGGCAGTCTTTTGGAGAGGAAGAATAGCGAATGGCAACGGAACAGAGCGGTGATGCAAAGCAGCTTGTGAAGTATCGCGTCGAGGGCGGCGTTGCTGTCATCGAGCTGGATGACGCTCCAGCGAACACGTACAGCTACGAAATGATGCGTCAGCTCGACGAGGTCATTCTGCGGGCGCGGATGGATGAAAATGTTCATGTTTTAGTGCTTTGCGGGGCGGGAGAGAAATTCTTTTCCGCCGGGGCAAGTATTTCAATGTTGGCGAAGGCAGATCCGCAATTCAAATATTATTTTTGCCTGCACGCGAATGAAACGCTATGCCGGCTGGAGCAGACGCCGAAGATTGTCATCGCGGCGCTCAATGGCCATACTGTCGGTGGAGGGCTTGAGATTGCGCTGGCGTGCGATATTCGGATTGCGAGAAAAGAAGGAGGGAAGATTGGCCTGCCCGAGGTCAATTTGGGCGTTCTTCCCGGTACCGGCGGGACGCAGCGACTCGCTCGGATTGTCGGCAGGGCGTGTGCCTTTGAAATGATGGCCACGGGCCGCACGTTCAGCTTCGAGGAAGCATTCGAAATCGGACTGGTTCATTATCTCTACGAAGGCGAGAAATTCTGGGATGATGTGATGACGTACGCGCGGCAATTCTGCCCGCCGAACAAGGCATCGCGCGCTGTGGGGCGAATCAAGCGCGCCGTTGTGACAGGCCCTGAAGTTGGTTTTGGCGAAGCACTGGCCCTCGAACGTGAATTACAGCAGCTTCTTTTTACGAGTGAAGACGCGAAGGAAGGAATTGACGCGTACGTAGAAAAACGACAGGCAAAATTCAAAGGGAAGTGATGGCGGCCCAGCTATAATTATGAGGAAAATGAAGGATGCGCATGAATCGAAGGAGTTGCATTTGACGACGGAGATTACACGGAACGATGCGAACGCTGCCTGATCATCTTCGCCGCGGAATGAGGCTGGTAATTGTGGGATGCAATCCGGGAGAACGTTCCGCACGCGTCGGGCATTATTACGCGGGCCGCGGGAATGAATTCTGGCCCCTTCTATACGACTCCGGCGTCATTCCGGAGCCGCTCACCTACAATGATGACCGGCGCGTGGTGGAGTTTGG
>JASHRL010000079.1 GCA_030037355.1 Candidatus Acidiferrales bacterium
GCTGGCGGCACGATTTTGTTTCCGCGAAGATGCCGTGGTGTGCGCGCGATCCGGATTTTGCCGGGACAAAGGAATCTCGATGCAACAAACGATTGTGTCTTCTGTCGCGCCCGCCACTGATGCGCCAGCGCCCGTCGCTGCCGATTCCTCTTCTGCGCCGCGCAACTTCTTCGCTGCTTCCGTGTTTACGCAAATGAGCTGCCTTTGCGGCGCGCGAATCGCTGCGTCTCTGCGCCCCTTGCCGCAAGAATCAATTTCCTGTGTGGCACGTGCAACCCTCCGTGCGCACAGGCCGTCGAAAAAAGTGAGAGGCCTGCGGCGAGTGTGTGGCACTCTGAATGGAAAGTCGAGCGGAAACCGCGCAGAAAAGCGCGGGGGGAGAATCGATGAGAACGAAAATCGTGCTTGGCGTTGCGCTGCTTTCGCTGGCGCTCATTTCCGGCGCGGGATATGCGAAGCCGAAGCCGGCGCTGCCGGTGAAGCTGGTGATGTCTCCGGCGTCGATGGTGCCTTC
The DNA here is from genome assembly GCA_030037355.1 of Candidatus Acidiferrales bacterium. Taxonomy (GTDB): domain Bacteria; phylum Acidobacteriota; class Terriglobia; order Acidiferrales; family UBA7541; genus DAHUXN01. Next base: position 515 of record JASHRL010000079.1, read on the forward strand.
GGCCGACATCGTCAAATATCTCCAGGAAAAATGCCCCAACGTGGCGCTAACGCTCAATTCCAAAGAGTCGGATTACATGCTCGACGCCCGGGGCTGGCCCGAGCGCTATCGGTTTACGTTATTTCGCAAGGGCGGGACAGCAGTTTTTGCAACGTCTACCGTCTTGCTGAGCAACGCGGTCAAAGATGTCTGCAAGTACGTGAACAATAATCCGCTGCCGGCCGAAAAGGCTGATAAGTAGATCCCGGAAAGGCGGGCTGACGCACATGCCGACCCGTTTTGCAAAAATCACTGCGCGGTCTTGATCAAATACAAAGTCGACAGTGCGCGGGCGTACGAATAAATAATCGTTTTGCCGTCTGGCGTGATCTGGGCTCCAGCCCAAGCGGCGAAACCTGCGAGGTCAGCGGGCATCCATTCCTTCACCAGCGTGCGCTTGCCTGTCGCCAAATCCACGCGGAAAATTCTCGAAGGCGAAGTCGTCGTCCCTATCTCGTAAGCAAAAATCGAGTGGCCGTCGGGAGACCATCGGATGGGCAGATCGCCCTTCGTCCACGTGGAAAGGGGATGCGGTTCCCCTCCTGCGATAGGGAAAATTACGTCTTGAACGACGCCTTTTCCGGGCGCAACTTCGGCGGCAATAAACGATTTGCCGTCCGGCGAAACAGCGTGGTGCGGAACCAAGAACCCTTCGGGCGTCAGGGCGCGCGCCTGTCCGCCATCGAGCGCCTGAATGTAGACGCGCGGTTCATGTCCCTCTTCCTGGCCCGTGAAGAGGATGCTCTTGCTGTCCGGCAGCCAAGCCGGATAGTAATGATCGAAGTTGCCGGAGGTCAGTTGCCGCGATTCGCCCGCGCCGGTCGGCAAAAGGAAAAGTTGCTCGGGCCCAGGATCATGCGGATGATTAACAACGGCCCATTGGCCATCCGGCGAGAGAACGTTGCCATTCCCATCGCCGAGGCGCACCGCGGGAGAGCCGTCCAGATTGCGAAGATAGACGGAGTAGTTTGGTCCACCTCCCTCGCCGCTCTCTGAAAAGAGCACCGTTTTTCCGTCGTCGGAAAGATCGCTTTGGAGCGACCAATCAAGCCAGGTCAGCGAATGCTGATCCGGCGAGGAAGAAGACAGTGCTGCCAGCTCCATGCGTTCATTTTCTTCCATGGCCAGCGCCCGGCCATCTTTGGCGACATCGAAAAGCGTGAGATCGCCGGGTACCTGCGCCATCAATCGCTGGCGCCCGGAGAGTGTCACCGAGTAAAGCGCGCGGCTCGATCCGGTTGGACTTGCGGTGAACCAGATAGCGTCACTCGACGGCGCCCACGCCAGGCCGCGGATGCTCGCCCAACTCTTCGTCAGTGTTTGCTTCTTGCCGGAAAGGTCGATGACGGCGACGGTGCCACCGTCGTCGGTCTGCAATGGGTGGTCAACAAAGGCGATATGCTTTCCATCGGGAGAGACTCGCAAATTTCCGATCCACCCGTGACTTTGGTAAAGAACCTTGCCGATGGGATATTCGAGCATTTCTTGCGGCGACTGATAGTGCACCACTGCCAGCTGATCTCCGTCAGGCGACCAATCGGCCTGCGTTATGTTTTTCAGAATCTCGCGCGGCGCGCCTCCAGCCAGAGGCATCCGCGCCAGCGTTCCGATCATCTCGAAGCCTCTGAAGACGTGCGCTTCGAGGAGCAAGCCAAGCTCGCCGGAGCGTGAAACCGCCAGAATGTCGGTGGAAGCGGGCAGGCCAAGCGAACGCGATTCGGGGCTGTCGGGCCGAGTCGACAAGACGTTCAGAGGCGCGCCTTCCCACTCCGCAGAGTACAGGATGGTCTGGCCGTCGGGGCCAAATCTCGCCGAGTTGATGTAGCCGCGCCGGAAGGTTAAGCGTTTGAAAGCGGGTGGAGTTTCCACCGCTGTGCCGCGGCCCAGAAAAAACGCTGCGACACCAACGACAATCAGCCCGAGCGTTCCCACCGCCGCGAAAATCAGTTTCCGTTTTCGTTGCGAGCCAGCCGCGGACGCAATGGCTTTCTCCGCGGCGCTTGCTCCGGAAATTCCGGATGCTTCCTCCAGAGCAAATGCCAAATCGCGCGCGGATTGAAAACGCGCCTCGGGACTTTTTTCCAGGCAATGGTCCACCACGCGCTGCAGCGCCGGGGAAACGTTGTGCGCCGTGGAAGAAAGCTCCTGCGGCTCTTCCTTCAAAATCGCCGACATGGTTTCCACGCTGGAATCGCGATGAAAAGCGCGCTTGCCCGAAACCATTTCGTAGAGAATCGTGCCGAAGGAAAAAATGTCGGAGCGATGATCGGTTTTTTGTGCGCGAACCTGTTCCGGCGACATGTATCCCGCCGTGCCCAGCACGACTCCCGCGTCGGTGACCGCCGTGGCGGGTGCGGCCTGCGTGCGTGTCTCGCCGTCCGCTTCCGGCGCGATCAGTTTGGCAAGGCCGAAGTCGAGAATTTTCACGCGTCCGTCGCGCGTCAGGAAAATGTTCTCCGGCTTCAGATCGCGGTGGACGATTCCTTTGTCATGCGCAGCGGCGAGCCCGTTGGCGATTTGCACGCCGTAGTCGATCGCCTTGCGCGGCGGAAGCGCGACTCCCGCGGTAGGAGTTTTCGCGCCCGAGTCGCGGCCAGAGCTTCCCGGAGTGCGCGAGGCGGCGTCAGGCGTTGCATCGGCAACGCCTGTGCGGCGGCCGTCGCGATCGCTGAGACGCTGGCGCAGCGTTTCGCCTTCGAGCAATTCCGAAACGACGTAGGGCGCGCCATCGTGTACGCCAAATTCATGCACGATTAAAATGTTCGGATGATTGAGCTGGCCCGCTGCGCGCGCTTCCTGCTCAAATCGCTTCAGTCGTTCGGGATCGCGAGAAAAGGAGCCTGGGAGAACTTTGATGGCGACTTCGCGGCCCAGCCGTGCGTCCCTCGCGCGATAAACCTCGCCCATGCCGCCCGCGCCGAGCGCAGCAGTGATTTCGTACGACCCCAGCTTCGCCCCGGCGCTCAGCATGAGATCCCTCGCGCCGCTCGGGATTTGGCCTGCGGGCTCTCGTGGAATCTAGCCGGAGTGCCGTCGAAGCGCTCGCGGCCGCAAAGCGGCTGAACTTCGCCCACGCCGAGCGATGCGACGGCTTCATCGTGTCCAATTTTTGTGATGGGGAGGAGCGCCATTCTTCCGCGCGGATTCTAGCACAAGGTTCCGCGTACTGCGCTCGCAAACAAGTGAAGACAGTGTGTTGTTGGTTTCAGTGCTGCCTGGGCTATTCCCACTGCGTGGTATGCCGTCTGAGCCACCAGCACGGAGCATCGGAAACGTGCGGGAAGATCGATCGGACGCAGGTTTGATTCGTCGTTCCCGTGAAGTAATACTCCTCTTTATTTCCCTTCATGGATTCCGCCAGGAAGTGGTCGACTCGCACTGTGGAAAAGCCAGTCTGGTGAGTGATTCGCACGCGCAGGACGGCCCAGTCTCCCACAAAAAGAACGGCCAAAGTTGCCGCCGCGAAGATCAGAGCTCGGCCAATCATTCGCTTCATAGGAATCTGCTCAAGCCGTTACCTGCAGCGCCGACTTACGATTGCAACCGCGCTTCCGCAGCAGCGCGAATCGCCGGCGGAAATGGACACGACTTGTGCGTCCGCCGATCCAGATGCACGGCAGTCAATTCGGTGGTGGCTGCCACAGTATTTTTCTCGATGTTGCGCATCTCATGCACAAAACGAATCACTTTGTCACGCACCTCAAGTACGCGGGATCTGACTTCGACTCCATCGCCCGCGAAGAGCTCTTCCTTGTATGTTGTGTTTTGCTGCACGCCAGCCATGCCGCGGTTTTGGTCGCGCATATACGATGGCGTGATTCCAAGCTCGGCGAACAAATTCCATGTCGCTTCGTCAAATTTTCCCGTGTACCACATCACGTTCATGTGTCCCATGTGGTCGCAGTGCCACGGATGCACCGCGCCTTTGTATGTGATCGAAGCCATCATGAGTCATTGCTCTGACGAAAGAGACGCATTATCTCTTTGGGTTTGACACGCTAGTCAGCATTGTAATCAGCTATCGCTTGCTCAACACAGGAATACAATCACAGCCAGCCTTATCGCGGAGTCCGAAATCGCACCCGCTCGAGGCCTTCTCCAGCTTTGCAGTTGACCTAAAACCGAGGCCCGACTGTCTAGTTTTGAAGGGAGCACTACTTCACCTTCTCACTCTGAGCCTCAACCCCATGTCGTATTGCCGCTTCAAGTATATCAACGTTTATATCCTTTAGATTTTTGAACCTGATGCAATATCCGGTCACGCTCGCCTTGCCTAGTTTCTTTCCAAATGTTCGGGCCAAGTATTTCTTATCTTTGAGACCAAGGATATAGACAGAGATTCCGGTTTTGTTTGCGCTCACACCAATCTGAAAAAACTCTCTCGTTTTTCCGTTGGCATATTTCATTGTGTGAAGTCCATATCCTATAGTCGGGTTAGAGATAGTTTGATTTTTGTCGTTCTTGCCATCGTTGAACCATAATTTGCATTCTGGCATCGCTCGAAGTGCGATCCGGTGCAACTCTTGCATCTCACTCCGTTTTGGTTCAGATTGGCTGGCAATATGCCTCTTGATTTGTGTTTGCACGTTCATCTGTTCTGCCCCCCCTGACTCTGCGTACCTAAACCTTCTGTCGATCCGGCGTAGGTTTCGGCCGGGTGCATTTCGCTGCGCAACAGGCACACGTCGTGCACGCGGCCGCTCTCGCAACTCGACTTCGCGGCGAAGATGCTAGCACGAATCTTCTATTTGTTTCGGCCACGTCTCCCGCAGCGAAGCAACGGCACTCGCTCGCGAAGGGCATTCTCGCGGACAAGCTATATTCGCAGAGCTTCACTCGGGAATTAAATACGACTCATGGTAGTAATTGCGTTCCTGCCTTAGCTTGGTGGGCTGGTTAAAACCAAACTTGGAGACCAAATGCCTCGCGCGATCAAATTGTTCTGCTCATTTTTGCTGGTCATTTTCCTGTGTGCGTTTTTTCCATCGAGACTTTTCGCACAGACACCCGATACGGCAACCATTCAAGGACGAGTCGTTGATCAAAGTTCTGCGGCTGTCGCCGGCGCGCAGATTACCGTGACCAACTCGGCCACCGGCGAGAAACGAACTGCGCAGACGGATGCCTCCGGGAATTTTTCAATCGCCGGGTTGCCCATCACGGGCAACTATGCCGTCACTGTGCACAAAGATGGCTTCGCGGATGGACAGGCGAGCGCCCTTGCACTGGTTGGGGGCAGAACGGCGACACTGGCCTTCCAACTGAACGTGGCAGGACAGCAAGCGCAGGTTACGGTCACGGGGACTGTCGGTGAAGTGCGCACGGATGAGCCGCAGCTTGGCATCCACATCAGTTCGGAGCAGGCGCAGGAGATTCCGCTCTACAACCGGCGTATCACTTTTCTACCGTTGCTCGAAGCGGCGAATCGCCCCGCCATCAGTCAGGGCGATATTTTCATGAACGAGGATCTCTTCACGACGAATGGAACTGGCCGGCGTCAAACCTGGTTTGAAGCGGACGGCAGCAACGCGGTGGATTCCTGGGGCCGGCAAACGATTTTCAGCAACATCCCGGTGGATGCAGTCCAGGAAATGACCGTTCTGACCAACGGTTTTTCCGCGCAGTATGGACTGACCGCAGGCAGCGTGGTCAATATCGTGACGAAGAGTGGCGGAAGCGACTACCACGGAGATGCGATGGTTCTCGGAAGGCCATCCGGGCCGGAAGCTGCCTTATCCGGCTTTAACGCCGCAAACGCCACCAGTGGCAACGACATTACCAACGACACTTTGGGGCAAGTCGCTCTGGGATTGTCCGGACCGATCGGATCACACAGCAAGACTTTCTTTTCGACAGATTGGCAATATAGCTGGCAAAATCGCGCCTCTCCGGTCATCTCCCCCGTTCCGATCAACTTTATCGGGCATTACCGCGGTTGGCTCGGATTCCTTCGCCTGGATCACCAAATCTCAAACAACAACGACATTTTCTTTCGCAGCGATGCGGACGACTTCTATGACACGAACCCCAACGGCATCGTCGGTGGGGCCACACAGCCCACAGTGGACCGAATTTTCCATCGCCGCACGTATTCCGAGGAATTGGGCGATACGTGGGCGCTCAGCCCTTCGCTCCTGAATAACGTGCGTCTGCAATTCCAACTGGCATCGCCGATCACGGAATTCGATCCGACGGTCTACGGGACGGAGTTTTCCGTGCCGATCACGGGAAGCAGCAGCGGCACCTATGCGACCGGAACTTCACAGTCCGCGCTCCTGCAAAATCGCCAGTACGAAGTGAATGACACCGTCTCCCTGGTGCATGCGCGGAATACCATAACCTTCGGCGGAGATATGATTCACGCGCACAACGGCGGTGACAGCAAGGAATTCGGCGGCCCGATTTTCCTGGGTGAGTTCAAGTACAACCCATGCACGGTGTCGCCGACGCAAACCTTGGCTGATTGCGAAAGTTCAGCCTACATCGACAACATCAACAACGTGCAGAGCTACACGCAGAGTTTTGGAAACGCCTCGTACACGGTTGACGACACGCTCGGGTCGATGTTTGTTCAGGATGATTACAAGGTGGAGCGCAACCTGACGGTAAATCTCGGTCTGCGGTACGAATTGCAAACGTTCACGGATTCCACGAAGGATTTCGCGCCGCGTGTCGGCTTTGCTTATGACTTGGGCGGAGAAGGGAAGACGGTCATTCGCGGCGGATTCGGAATCTATTATTCGCAGATTGTTGACAACGACGAAGCGAACTACGCTCTGACCGGCCCCACCGGAGTGTTCAACTATACGGCCACGCCGGGCCAGCCAGGGTTCCCCACATCGATAGCCGCGGCGCCGCTGACCAGCTTTCCGACTGGAGGCCAGATTCCCCTGCGGAGTCTCTATATCCGGCCCGGAGAAGGCGCTTACCTCAATCAGTTCTTCGATACGTCTGTTCTTGTCGGCTATCCGAATGTGCTTCTCAATCCCTATACGGAGCAGTGGACGCTCGGTGTTCAGCGCGAGCTTGCTGCCAACTGGGTGTTGAGCGCGGACTACGTGGGTTCGCATACGGTGCGTATCAATCGTCCACTCGACGTTGACCCACCGACATCGTTCATCCGAACGGCTCCGGGCCAAATTCGTACGGCGCAGGAAGCGAATTGCACAAGGCCGCTTTGGATTCTTTGGTATCAACAGCAGGGAATGGTATGCAATCCGGCGGCGGCGTCAAATCCGGAGCCGCCATACTCCGTGATCCAATCCGATGTGAACGACGGGTTTGCTTCTTACAATGCGCTTGACATCGATGTAAGCCGGCGCTTCACGAACGGATTCCAGATGCTCGCGAGCTATACGTGGTCTCATGCCATTGATAACGTGGATCCGGATCTTCCCAGTCAGAATCCCAACGATCCGAACTTCACTGGCAGCCAGGAAAAAGCCAGCGCGATTTACGATCAACGCAATCGATTCGTTTTGAGCGGCGTTTATACAGCGCCTTTGAAGATTCGCGTCGGCGGCGTAGGAACGTTCGGCTCCGGTCTGCCGTATAACATCACGACTGGCACGACAAACAGCGGAGACACAGGCGCGACGACCGACAGACCAGTAGTCAACGGCGTTGTGATTGGACGCAATACAGGTCAGGGAACTCCAATTTACAGTGTGGATCCGTTCGTCGAACGCTCGTTTACCTTTGTCGAACGATATAGTCTGAATTTGCGCGCCGAAGCGTTCAACGTCTTCAACCATGCCAACTTTGTGGGCTTTAATGGAACATGGGGCAACGGCGCTACGGCTCCGGCCAACTTCGGCACTCCGCTGGCTGGGATAACCAACCAACTTCTGCCTCGCGAATTGCAGTTTTCGGCGAAGTTCAGTTTCTAGGCGGACGCAAGTCACGGGCAAAGTGCTTTGGCGAATCAGTTCGCCGTAGCGCCTGATTCTGGCGCGAAGGAGAATGGAGGCGGGGGGAGTCGAACCCCCGTCCGAGAGGCCTTGTAGCACGAAGACTACATGCTTAGCTCGTTCCCGTGCGGCCATGCCTTGCGGCATTCCGCTGTTCGCCATCCACGCTCAGAACGAGCAAGAAACGCGGCCAGCTAGCCCGATGATCTCGCCAGCGCGTTACGGGCCGAAACGCGCCAGCCAGCCCACATTGTGACGCCTCGTCCTCCCCGCGTGGGCGACAGGAAGGGAGACGCGCTACTTAGTTTTTAATTAAGCAGCGAGAGCCAACTGCGTATTGGCAGTTGTGTTGTTTCACCCGATTGCGGGCAGGTGACGCCCGGCATGCCTTCGGGCCGCGACAGCCTCCGTCGAAACCGTTTCGCCCCCGATGCTGACTCTGATTCATTTTAACATGGGCTGACTCGGCGCGCTTGTTAACGGCTTGCTGGCTTGGAAAGAGGTGGTGCGGTCTCCGTGGGAACGATAGAAGCAGCGAGAATCTTTCCGCCGTCGGCTGTGCGCGTCATCGTCCCGGTAACCCTGACGCTCTTAGCGGCAAATTTCGCAGCCAGCGACTGCGGATCGAGCTCATACACTTTGTTGTCCGACCACAGGCCATACTTCGAGCCGCGTTCCACGCACAGACGGACGCACTTCAAATCCGGCGTCATATTCGAGGTGACCTGGCAGTGCGTGCCGCAATGCATGTCCGTGACGAAGCCGATCCAAACTTGCTGTGCAGCCTGATGGCCGGGCTGCGGCGGCTGAGGCTGATTCTGGGAGTAGGCGACGGCTGAAACGGCGATGCACGCCAGGAACGTAACGAAAAAAGCCGTGCGGCGCATGGACGAAACCTCCGCGGAAAGCTTTTCGATGCTGATATCTTAACTCTTCGAGCCGAGGTTTGTTAACCATCGTGTGCAAAGCGACAGTCCAAAATGGCAGGAGAGATACAAGAGGGGAATTCTTCGCCGAAGACAGATCGCGGCGTAGAATGTGCGACTAGGAGCAGCGAAGTGCGCCACGAAGAAGGCGAAAGCGAGAACTGATGGCTGAAGCTGCGATGAAGGAAATGATTGTTGCTCCTGTGACGCTTGAAGGACGCCACGTCCGGCTGGAGCCTCTTTCGCGTGCGCATCGTGACGCGCTCGTCGCCGTTGGGCTCGATGAAGAATTGTGGCGATGGATTCCGGATCCGGTCCGCACGCCACAGGAGATGGCGGCATACCTCGAAATTGCCCTTGCCGACCAGGCACGCGGTGTTTCGCTGCCATTCGCAATCGTCGAGAAAAAATCGGGTCAGGTGATTGGCTCGACGCGTTACGCCAATATTGAACGCGTGCACCGCCGCGTGGAGATCGGATGGACATGGGTTGCCAGGCAGTGGCAGCGCACAGCCGTGAATACGGAATGCAAATACTTGTTGCTGCGCCACGCATTTGAGACGCTCGGCTCGATGCGCGTGGAACTGAAAACGGATTCGCTGAATGAAAAATCACGCAACGCGATTTTGCGCATCGGCGCGAAGCAAGAGGGCGTCTTTCGCAATCACATGATTACCGCCAGCGGCAGAATTCGCCACTCGATTTATTTCAGCATCATCGATTCAGAATGGCCGGAAGTAAAATCCCGCCTCGAAGAAAAACTGAACATCTGAGTGTTTTTTCCTTTGAAGCTTTTTTGCTGCTGAAATCACTCTGCAAACTTCCGAATTCACAATTCCTCGATTGACGAAAGCGTTTCTCGCGGTATGATTTGCGGTTCCGACAGCTCTAATGAGCGAATTTTACTTTCACCATGCGTCTTGAGGGAGATTTCTAATGACTCGATCGAATTATCGATTGACGTTGCTCTTTGCGTTGACTTTTCTGTTGGCTGCGCCTGCCGTATTTGCCCAGACCGGCGCTATTCAATTGACCGTGGACGCGACCAGTGTCCCGCTGGGCTACGTGCGGACGCACATGGTCATGCCGGTGCATCCTGGGCCTCTGACGCTCTATTACCCGAAGTGGATTCCCGGCGAGCATGGGCCAGATGGACCAATTTCGAACGTCACGGGACTGAAATTCAGCGCGAACGGCCAGGCGATTCCGTGGAAGCGCGATTTGCTCGACGTCTTCACGTTCCACGTAAATGTTCCCGAGGGCGTTGACCGCCTCGATGTGGATTTCATGTATCTCGAGCCGAGCGGCGGAGGCTTTGCGACCGGCGCGCCTTCGTCGACGGACAAGCTCGTGGTGATTAGCTGGAACCAGAATGTTTTGTACCCCGCGGGCGAACCGGCAAAAGACATCATGTTCCATGCGCGCCTCAAAGTGCCGAGCGGATGGAAGTACGGCACGCCGCTGCCAGTCGAGAGCGGCTCGGGAGATGAAATCACGTTTCAGCCTGTGGCGCTAAACACTCTCGTGGATTCGCCGGTGATTGCCGGGGAGTATTACCGCGCGATCAATATCACCCCTCCCGGCGAGCCGATCCACCATGAGTTCGACCTCGTGGCCGACAGCGAAGCCGCGCTGAATATCAGTCCGGATGAGATCCAGAAAATGACAAATCTGGTGGCGGAGTCGGGAAAGCTCTTCGGCACGCGCCACTATCGCGATTACCATTTTCTGCTGACTCTCAGCGATCACGTGGCCCATTTCGGCCTCGAGCATCATGAGTGTAATGACAGCCGCCTGCCGGAGCGGGCGCTGATCGGTCCGGACGGTGAAATGATGCTCGGCGGTCTGCTCTCGCATGAGTTCATGCATTCGTGGAACGGCAAATTCCGCCGGCCCGCCGACTTGGCGACGCCGGAATACGAAACGCCCATGCAGGATGATTTGCTGTGGGTGTATGAGGGCCTGACGGATTTTCTGGGGCCGATGCTCGCGGCGCGTAGCGGGCTTTGGACGCCCCAGCAGTATCACGAATATCTCGCCAGCATCGCGGCCAACCTTGGCCCTGGCACGCCCGGCCGTACCTGGCGCGATTTGCAGGACACAGCAACGGGAATTCCGGGTGTTCACGGAGGCGGCGGTTGGGCGAACTGGCGCCGCGGCTCGGATTACTATCCGGAAGGAGACTTGCTCTGGCTCGAGGTCGCGACGATTATCCACCAGCAAAGCAATGGCGCAAAATCGATTGACGATTTCTGCCATCTGTTTCATGGCGGCCCAAACAACGGACCCGAACTGAAAACCTACACCTTCGACGATGTCGTCGCGGCGCTAAACCAGATTGTGCCTTACGACTGGGCGAAGTTTTTCCACGAACGGCTTACTTCTCTTTCGCCGGATGCTCCTGTCGGCGGGATCGAGAATGGCGGATGGAAAGTAGAGTTTTCGAGTCAGCCTCCTGAGCAGGGCCTGCGCGGCGGCAATCCGGGGGATGCATATTCCCTCGGCCTGCAGTTGGGGCAAGACGGCGCGGTTCGCGATTCGATCGTCGGCGGGCCTGCCTACAAAGCGGGAGTTACTGCGGGAATGAAAATCATCGGCGTGAATGGCCGTGTGTTCAAGCCCGAGCTGTTGGAGGATGCCGTCAAGGCAAGCATGAACGGCGGAGAACCGATTCATCTGTTGTTGAGCGTCAACGACGATTTCCTGAAGACAGTGGACATCGATTATCGCGGCGGGGATCGCTATCCTCATCTCGTGAGAGACAACAGCAAGCCGGATTATCTCGACGAGCTCATCAAGCCGCGAGCCAGTGGGATGTAATTTTCTCGTTGAGCTTCTGCCAGCCAATGATAGTGGAAAGAGTCCCACCGGTTACTTTACGCTGGGATTCTTTCCTCGCCTGTCGTGGGGAAGGAACCGCCTTCCGCAATGCGTGTTGACACTTTTTGCCGGCGTTTCCATAATCGCGGACGGGACACTCCCACGCATGAGCGACGCTCAAAAAGCCCGGGAACGCGCCTTGGAAGCGGCGGTTTCACGCGCCGTTCGCGACAATCTTCTGCCTTTGCAGAAGACGCTCGAAGACTTGCAACAGGCCTTCGCTGACCTGGTCTCGGCCTGCTCCTCGGTCAAGCCGACGAACACTTTGCCCTCCATGCTGCGCGTACGTGCGACCTCAGCCTCATTGGCCGCGAGCCTTTCCGTTCTGTCGGATTTCATCTCGAATGCTATGAAGGACCGTGGTCACGAGATAGACGACGAAGACGGCGGCGATGACGCGCCTGCGGTAGCAGTGGCCGAAGCGCCTGCCCCGCGACAGCAGAAATTGCCGCCACCGGAAATTCCAGTTCCGATGGCACATGCCCCTGTGACCGAGGCGGAAGAGGTCGAAGAAACCGCGCTCGAAGAAGAACCCGCGGCAGAATTCGAGGCTACGGCTGAAGAGGAAGTCGCATCCGAGCCTGTAGAGGTGCCAGAACCGGAGCCGGTCGCGTTTCGCGTCGCGGATTTGCCGGCTGACGAACAGGAAATGCATAAGCGGGCGAATCGCGTAGCCAAAGTATCCATGCAAGATATTAAAATGCTCAGGCCGGCGGACGTCCGCAAAGGCCAGGAGCATAAAGACATTTGCGTGCGGCTTCGCGGTGAACTCGATAAGGCGCGGAAAGAATATGATCGCCGCTTTCAGAAAATACTCGACCAGCCCGTCGATTATTTCCGTCACTGGATGGTGGAAATTTTGGGCGACGGCGACCCGGAAACCCTCGGAGAATATCCCTATCCCTCACCCGTTCTACGCCGTTGATTCGCGCCCGATGAAATTGACGAAGCTGAAATTCACGGCGAGGATATCGTATCCTGCTCACATGAGATTTTTTGTCTTGTCTGCGTGCGTGTTGTCCTTGCTCGCGCCCCGAGCGCTTTGCAAGCAAGTGTCCAATGCGAAGCCGCCCGCAAAACCAGCCGTAAAACAAGCTGGAACGAAAAAGCCCGCCTCCAGCTCTCAAGCCGCGAAGACATCGCGCTTCGCGGCGGAGGTCAGGCAACTATCATCGCTGTCGCGCGAGCTAAAGAACGAAAAAGAGCCGGGCTCGGTCTATCGGAAGCTCGCCGCATTTGCGACGTCGCATGCTATGGAAGAGCTGGGAGCGCGGGCGGCGCTCGAGCTCGGCTGCTTCGATTACAACGACGGCCAGTATGCAGAAGCGCGGAAGTGGCTTGATCGCGCGAAGCCCGAGGCGCTGCTCGGAGATTATGTTTTGTTCTGGAGCGCGCAGGTGGATCGCAATCTGAATAACAATGCCGCCGCGCTCGACGAGCTTGAGACCTTGCGGCAAAATTATCCCCAGAGCGTGATCGGCGACTTGGGTCTCCAGGCGCTGGCGGAAACTGCCATTGCTCTGAACGAGCCTCAGAAGGCGCTCGACGCGCTGGCAACTGCGAAAGACATCGACACAAACCCCGATTTGCTCTTTCTTCGCGGACAAGCGCACGAGCAAGGCGGCGACAAAATCGCTGCGGCCGGCGATTACCTTACGGTTTACGACCACTATCCATTGAGCGCGAGCGCGGAGGAGGCAGGTCAAAAAGCCGTCTTCCTCGCGAGCGAATTGGGCAGCGCATACCCGAAGCCGATGAGCGCGGACATGCTCGAACGTGCGGACATACTTTTCCAGGCGCATCGCTGGCAGGATGCGGAAGACGCCTATGGCAGCGTCTTGTCTGCCGACGGGCCCGATGACGAGCAGGCTCAAGTGCGCGCCGCGGACTGCAAGGTGCAGTTGGGCGCTGATCCCTCAGCGTTGTCTTCAGTCCAGTTGCAAGAGCCGGATGCGGAAGCCGAGCAGGACTATTATCTTTTGCAGGCCTATTGGACCTTGCAGGACGATACAGGAATAGCGAATGCTCTCGCCAAGGCGCAATCTACTGCGCCAACCAGTTCATGGGTGGAACGAGCGCTCTTTTCCGCCGGGAATTATTATTGGGTCAAGCTCGACCGCGACAAAGCAGCCACTTACTACCAGCAAGTCGTGGATAAATTCCCGGCCACTGATGATGCCATCAATGCGCAGTGGCGCGTGGCTTGGGCCGCATACATGGGGCATCGTGACGATGCCGATGTGCTGATTCAAAAATTCCTGCGCGACCATCCGCAGTCGGGCTATACGCCCGACGCTCTCTATTGGCTGGGGCGGCTGGCCCAACAATCGAGACAGGATGCCGACGCGCGGTCGTATTTCGAAAAATTGTGCCAGCGGTTCCCGAACAATTATTTCGCCGCGCATGCGCAGGCCCAGCTTCATGCGCTCGGCAAGGGCCAGGAAGCTTGGCTGCCAGTCCTCGACGGGATTCGGCCACTATCGCCGATATCAACTGTGAGTACACAAGAACCGCCCGATGCGTTGCCGTGGGTCCAGCGCGCCACGGCCCTTGAGACGATCGCCGACGATGATGATGCCTTGCTTGAACTGCACGCAGCTTATAGCGCGACACACGCGACGCCGCTGCAATTTGCCATCGCGCGCGCTGCCACGAACGCGGAACATTACGGCGGAGCGATCGTCGCTCTGCGAACAATCTATCCATCTCTCGAATCGCGGCCGCTGGCAGACGAGCCACACGAAGCGTGGATGCTTTACTTTCCTTTGCCATACGCGTCGCAGATCCGCAGCGATTCGCGCCGCGCCCGCCTCGACCCCATGATCGTCGCTGGGCTGATTCATCAGGAATCCGCATTCGAGAAGGATGCGCACTCGAACGCAAATGCATACGGCTTGATGCAGTTGATTCCTCCGACCGCAAAGATTTATGCGCATGACCTCCGCGTGCGCTACTCAGAGGAGCGTTTGTTCGATCCGGCCTATAATCTGCGCCTGGGCACCGTCTATCTGAGCGACCTTCTGAAAAGTTTTCACAGCGTAGAAGCGGCTCTGGCGGCGTACAATGCCGGAGAAGATCGCGTGACGCTGTGGCAGACGGGCCAAACATATTCCGAGCTGCCGGAATTTGTGGAATCGATTCCGTTCACGCAAACGCGAGAATATGTCGAAATCGTGACGCGCAACGCGACCTTCTATCACGAGTTGTACGGAGGCAAGCGATGAATCCCGCGACGGGCGCAGCGACGAACGAGGCGCGTCTTTCGGCGAAGGCTGCGCAATTCACCGAGTCCGTGATTCGCGAGATGACCCGTCTCGCGCTGGCCCACAATGCCGTGAATCTGTCGCAGGGATTCCCTGATTTCGCTGCACCGGAGGAAATCAAAGCCGCGGCGCGCGATGCGATTGCGCGCGACGTGAACCAATATGCCATCACCTGGGGCGCGAAATCCCTGCGCAACGCCATCGCAGAGAAGTTCGAGCGCCAGCATGGCATCGCCATCGATCCCGAGCGCGAAATCACAGTCTGCTGCGGTTCGACCGAAGCCATGATGGCGGCGATGATGGCCATTATCAATCCCGGCGACGAAGTCGTGGTCTTCGAGCCGTTCTACGAAAATTACGGACCGGATGCCATCTTGAGCGGCGCTGCGCCCCGCTTCGTTCACCTGCGCGCTCCGGATTGGACGTTCGATCCCGATGAGCTTTCGCGCGCATTTTCAAGCAGAACAAAGGCGATCATTCTTAATACACCGAATAATCCGACGGGAAAAGTTTTCACGCGGCAGGAATTCGAAACGATTCGTGATTTGTGCATCCGGCATGACGCGTATTTAATCACAGACGAAATTTACGAACACATGCTTTATGACGGAGCGAAGCATATCTCTGGCGCGACGATTGACGGCATGCGCGAGCGCACGATTACGATCAACGCGCTTTCCAAAACATACAGCGTCACGGGATGGCGCGTGGGTTGGGCCATTGCGCCGCCCGATGTGAGCTCCGCGATTCGCAAGGTGCACGATTTTTTGACCGTTGGCGCCGCCGCACCATTGCAGGAAGCGGGCGCGGTCGCGCTGCGGTTTCCCGATACGTATTACGCGCAACTCGCGCAGGATTATCTCGTCCGGCGGGACCGCTTGCTTGGGATCTTGACCGATGCAGGTTTTCGATGTTTCAAGCCGCGCGGCGCGTA
>JASHRL010000011.1 GCA_030037355.1 Candidatus Acidiferrales bacterium
TTGCGAATCCGCCATGCAGTCATCTTAGGGTGCGCCTCAAACCAAGTCAACGCGGCATGGGGTGATAAACAAGCAGTCACGAAGGAATCCCACATGACAAAATGACCGACGATGGTGACCACCTGCAGAACCAGAATAGTCGAGGCCTACTCGTATCGCAGCGCAACCATCGGATCCACCCGCATCGCCCGCCGCGCGGGGATGTAACAAGCAGCTAAACCTGCAAGCAGAAGAAGCAGCACAGCAGCACCGGCGATTGCCGGATTCCCCGCGCTCACACCGTAAAGCAGTCCCCGAAGCACGTGAGCAAGAGCAAACGCCAGCACCGCTCCCACGGCGAGCCCCGCCAAGATTAAACGGATTCCCCGCCTGACAACCATACCAAGCACGCTTCGTGGCGAAGCACCGAGGGCCATTCGTACGCCGATTTCCCTCGTCCTCTTCGCAACCAGAAACGAAAGTACGCCGTAGAGTCCGATTGTTGCGAGCAGGAAACCCAAAGCAGCGAAGAGGCTGATGAGCGCGGCGTTAAATCGTGGCTCGACCCGAAGAAGATTCACCCGTGCCGCAAGCGTAGATATGTCTACCGGCAGTATGGGATCAAGCGAAGCAATTTCACCTCGAACGAGCTGCTCCACGGTTGCGGCTTTCATCGGGCTGCTTACAAGAAAGAAGGCATGCCGGTCCGTGGCTTCTGGAGCCGCCCCGAGAGCGCCCAAACTCTTTCGCGGCAGGTAGTATCCAGGGTCCGCAGGTTGGACTCGTCCTGCTCGGTTGAGATATTTCACATCACCCGAGACGCCCACGGCGGTGTACCAAGGCCCGGACGGAACAGACAGTTGGAGATGCTGTCCGATAGCACTCCCGTTGGCAAAAAGCCGCTCCGCTAATTTTTCGTTCAGGATGACCACGTGCGCATCCGCGTCCTGATCGCTCGTTGTGAATTCGCGGCCTTCGAGAATAGGGATGCCAAGCATTTCGAAGTAGCCCGGTGTGACAATCCCCCAGCCGACCAAACCACCTGTACCTTTCGGAAACGCGGGGTGCCCTTCCGCTCGAATGTCGGAGATCGGGCGGGCGCGTCCACCCCCGGTTGGCGGCAGCGAATCGCTAACCGCTACACCCGTGATGCCCGGTAGAGTACGTAGCCCAGCCTCTAGTCGTGCGAAGAATTCGCTTGCCGCGCTGGGAACATAGGCGTGTCCCAAGGTAATCTCAGCAGTGATAATGTGCTTAGTCTCGATTCCCAACGGCGTGGCGTCAATATTTCGCAGTGTCTCTAGGAACAAGCCCGCCGCGATGACCAGTACAAAAGACATAGCGACTTGGCCGACGACCAGCACTGTTCCCAAGCGTGCCCGACGGGGGCTGGCTGATGAACCCGCCAGCACAGCGTGCACTGGCGGCGCGGTGGATGCCGGTACCAATCCGCAAATTACTCCCGATACCAGCGACGTCCCCAGCACAAAGGCCAGCACCGGAGTTCCGAGCCCGACTTGGGCAATGCGTGGAATACCCGCAGGAGCGAGCGTGACGAATAGCCTCAACAGAGCGAACGCAATTCCCGCACCGACGGCACCTCCAAGAAGGCCGAGGAGTGTGCTTTCTGCGAGCTGCAGGCGAAAGAGATTGCCACGGCTCGCTCCAAGCGCCGCTCTAACCGCGAGTTCGTGCTCTCGTGCCGCGCCACGCGCTAACAATAGGTTTGCCACATTCGCGGCACTCAGAAGCAGCAGCGCAAACGACGCTCCAAAAAGAACAAGCAGTGCGGGCTGTATCGAACCTACTTGATCTTCGCGCACAGAGAGCAATCCAAGCCGCATTTCTTTCCGAAACATCGGCGGCGACGCGCGCCTCCACTCTTCCAGTGCCGGCTCAAGTTGCGCGCGGGCCTCAGCGAGGCTGACGCCGGGTTTCAGTCGCGCGTAAGCTCGCACTACTCCAGCCATAGGGTTGGTTAGCTCTGCAGTCGAGAGTGCTTCAGGCAAGACAACATCGACATGATCGAGGGTCGGCCATTCGAAGTCTCGAGGCAGGACACCGATTACTCTGGTCGATTGCCCATCGATCGACAGCATCTGACCAATCGCTGACGCGTTGCCTCCGAATCGGCTTTGCCATAAAGCATAGGAAATCAGGCATACGGCCTGAGCATCAGGGCCGTCCTCTTCTGCACTGAAGTTGCTCCCGAGTACTGGAGAAATTCCAAACGTCGGGAGAAATGTAGATTCTGCTCGGGCACAGGTCAGTCGCAGGGGTCGGTCTTCGGTGAGATCGCATCCGTTAGTGCCAGGTCTCCAGGAGGTCATAGATTCGAACGGGATGCCGCTGCGGCGAAGTTGCTCATACGAAGCTGCAAACAGGAAAGGGCGCGAATCGGCCGAAGGAATCACCATCCCAAAGAACACGAGCCGATTGCCATGTGGATAGGGAAGGGGGTGCAGTAAATCACGATAGAGCACGCTGAACACGGCGGCGTTAGCACCAATTCCCAATGCCAGCGTGAGCACAGCCACGACAGTAAATCCCGGGGACTTGCGCAGCATGCGCAGGGCGAAACGAGTGTCCTGGGCAAGAGTTTCCAGCAGCGGCAATCCGCGATAATCTCTCACCGCTTCCTTGATCTGTTCTTCTCCTCCCAGCGACATCTTCGCCGCGCGCCGAGCCTCCTCTGGCGTCATCCCGCGCTCCAGGTTCTGCTCGACGAGCATCGCCAGATGAGTTTGCAACTCCTCATCCAGCGTCGCGTCTCTCTGCCGCTTGCCGAATACCGCTCGGACCCGCGCAATGCTCTCCCGCAGCCAGTTCATAAGCTCACGCCTCTTCCGCACTCGTGAGCAGCCGCGTGATGATCGACGCCATCCGCTCCCAGTTCTGCGCTTCCACCGCGAGCTGTTTTCGTCCTGCCTTTGTCAGCGAGTAGTAGCGCGCCCGGCGATTATTTTCCGAGACGCCCCATTTCGAGCGAATCCATCCCTGCTGCTCAAGCCTCACGAGCGCAGGATAAAGCGTTCCCTGATTCAGCAGCAGCGCTTCGTCGGACACCTGCTGAATGCGGCGAGCGATCCCGAATCCGTGCAGTGGCCCCAGAGTTTCGAGCGTTTTCAAAACGAGCAGATCGAGCGTGCCTTGCAGGACTTCGGTTTTCGGGGCGGTAATCACGTTGGCAGCTCCTGTTGATATTCAACAGGAACATACATAAACTCATGTTGATTGTCAACAGGAATAAAACGGGGTCGCCAGAAGTGGTCGGGCCTTCTTTGGGCTTTTGCCTCGCAGCTCGCCCATCTCACTTAATGTTTGGCAAGCGGAGAATCGTCTGCAACCGCGCAAAACCGCTCGCCGTCTAAGCCTTTGACTTCGCGCGCGGCTGAAACTATCATACGCATGCGGTTCTGAGGGAGCCTGCCGGTGACTCGAAAGATTCCCGGAAATCGATTTGTACGCAATTCCCACCTCTATACTTTTGATTCATCGCGATTCCATTCGATTCTCACAGATATCTCTATGGCGGGAGGCTGCACTGATGTCCTCAAATAATAAAGAAGGCCCGCATACCGAAGTTGCGGACAAGCCCAAAAAGTCCCGCACGAAATCGGAGAAGAAAAACGCTCCCGACCTTTCGCGCCGTCAATTCATCAAAGGAGCTGGCATCGCCGGCGTCGCAGCTTCAGCAGGCGCGCTGCTTGCCGATCGCGTCGTCGAAGCCCTGCCGCGTCCGCAGACGGGCGGTGGCGCGGGCGGCGTCCTCGGCCCGGGCGAAGTGCCGGTCACGCTGAAAATCAATGGCAAGCTGCAGCATCTGAATCTTGAGCCGCGCGTGACGCTCCTCGACGCCTTGCGTAATCATCTCGACCTCACTGGCGCGAAAAAAGTCTGCGACCGCGCCACCTGCGGCGCCTGCACGGTACACATCGACGGCCGCGCGGTCTACTCCTGCACGACGCTGGCGATAGACGCCGAAGGCCGTGACATCACTACCATCGAGGGACTCGAGCCCTCCGGCGGCCTGCATCCGATGTCGCAGGCTTTCTGGGACAACGACGCGCAACAGTGCGGCTTCTGCACGCCAGGCTTCGTGATGGCCTGCGCGGCATACATCGAACACGAACCGAACCCCACTCGCGAAGGGCTCGAAGAATCGCTCGGCGGCAATCTTTGCCGTTGCGGAACGTACATGGGCATCAAGCAGGCCGTGCTCGACGCGGCCATGGCCACGAAAAAGAAGGGAGCGGTAGCCTAATGGCGGATTATCACTGGCCTCCAGCCGATCATCGCGCGCTTATCGGCAAGCGCATCAAGCGCATCGACGGTCCGCAGAAATCCTCCGGCCGCGCGAAATATTCTTACGATATCAATCGCCCGGGAATGCTCTGGGGCAAAATGGCTACTTCGGATCACGCCCACGCCAAAATCACCAAGATCGACACCAGCGACGCCGAAAAAATGCCCGGTGTGAAGGGCGTCGTGATTATCGTGCCCGAAGGACAGGAAGTTCTTTGGGTCGGCCAGGAAATTGTCGCCGTCGCTGCGGATTCGGAGGAACGCGCCGAAGAAGCCGCCGACGCCATCAAGATCGAATATGCGCCCCTTCCCTACCTCGTTGCGGACGCCGATCCGCAAACCGCCGGCAGCCAATATTCAAAGCAACTCGAGCAGCACGTCACCGGAAATCCCGATCAGGGATTCCAGCAAGCCGATGTCACGAGTGAAGGCCACTATGGCGTTCCCGTCATCACGCATTGCTGCCTCGAATCTCACGGTCAAGTGACCGAGTGGAATGGCGACAACCTGACCGTCTGGGAATCCACGCAAAATGTCAGCGGCATGGCCGGCGAATACACCGGCGGCCTCGCCGAACAAGGTATCAAGATTCCTGCGAACAACATTCACGTCATCATGCAACACGTAGGCGGCGGCTTCGGCAGCAAATTCGCCGCGGACACCTGGGGCATCGCTTGCGCGCAACTCGCCAAGAAAACTGGCCGTCCTGTGAAAATGATGCTCGAACGCGACCAAGAACTCATGGTCGCTGGCTGCCGTCCCTCGATGCACGCTCGCGTGAAAGTCGGCGCAAAGCGTGATGGCACGCTTGTCGCCTGGGATTCCGAATCTTGGGGCACGGGCGGCGTCAATGACGCCGGAACGCCAACCTTCCCTTACGTATTCCAGGTTCCTAACGCCCGTACAAAACATACCGCGATTCTCACCAACATCGGCCCGGCGCGCTCATGGCGCGCTCCGGATCATCCGCAAATGGCTCTGATTTCCAATGGCGCCATGGAAGATCTCGCCGCCAAGCTCAACATGGACCCGCTCGATTTCATGTTGAAGAACATGAACATCGTCCAGCCCGAACGCGTGAAGACCTACCAGGACGAGTTCACCATCGCTTCCAATCTCATCGACTGGAAGAGCAAATGGCATCCTCGTGGTCAGGGAGGTTCAGGACCCGTAAGACGCGGCCTCGGCCTTTCGCTTCACACGTGGGGTGGTCGCGGCAATCTCAGTAATTGCCAGGTCGTCATTCATCCGGATGGCTCGGTCGAGACCAATATCGGCAGCCAGGATCTCGGCACCGGCACGCGCACAGTCATCAACATCGTCACCGCCGAAACGCTTGGCCTTCCGCTCGACGCCGTGAAAGTCAATCTCGGCGACAACAAGTATCCTCCGGCCGGCGCTTCCGGCGGCTCGACGACCGTCAGCGGCGTCAGCACGTCAACGCGCATGGCCGCGACCGGCGCGCTAAATGAACTGCTTGCCAAAGTCGCTCCGTCGCTCGGTGTTTCCGCCGATCAGCTCGAGGCCTGGAACGGCAAAATTCAGGTGAAGGGCGATCCCTTGAAATCGATTACCTGGAAGCAAGCCTGCGCCAAGCTCGGCACTGCTTCCATCACGGGCACGGGCCGCACGAACAACGCTCTCATGTCCAGCGGCGTCGGCGGTGTGCAGATGAGCGAAGTTGAAGTTGACGTGGAAACTGGCGTCGTGCGCATGGTCAAACATGTCGCCGTGCAGGATTGCGGCCTCATCATCGATGTGAAAACCGCCGAAAGCCAGGTTCTCGGCGCCTGCATCATGGGCGTTTGCTACGCGCTCTACGAAGAAAAAATCATGGATCAGCCGACCGGCCGCTGCCTCAATCCCAACATGGAGTTCTATAAACTCGCCGGCATCGGCGACATCGGCGACATCGTCGTTCACATGATGACCGGCCCCGGCTATGACGAACGCGGCACCATCGGCCTCGGCGAGCCGCCGGTGATCTCTCCGGGCGCGGCCATTTCCAATGCCGTCGCTAACGCCATCGGCGTCCGCGTGCCGGAATTGCCGTTGACGCCTGACCGCGTCCTGGCTGCTCTCGGCAAAGCTGGCAAAGAAGGAGGTATGGCCTAATGGACGCTTTCGAATTCGCAAGCCCTTCCACCGTGAAGGAAGCCGTTGCGCTGCTCGGCTCCGATTGGGAGGACGCCTCGGTCTTTGCCGGCGGCACCGATCTGCTCTCGTTGCTCAAGGACGACATCGAAGAGACCAAGCGCCTCGTCAATATCAAGCGCGTCGGCGCGCTTCATTCCATTCGCAATGAAAATGGCGGCCTGCGCATCGGCGCCGCGGTCACCATCGAGCAATTGCTCTCCGCTTCCGACGTTCGCAAGAATTTCCCGGCCATCACCGATGCCGCCGAAGGCATTCGCAGCCATCAGCATCGCAATATGGGCACCGTCGTCGGCGAACTCTGCCAGCGTCCGCGCTGCTGGTATTACCGCAACGGCATGGGCCTGCTCGCGCTCGATGATAAGGGTCAGTCGCTCGTTACCCAGGGCGACAATCGCTATCACGCCATCTTCGGCAATTCCGGCCCGGCGAAATTCGTCAGCCCATCGAGCATTGCTCCCGCGCTCGTCGCTCTCGGCGCGCAACTGCATGTCGAAGGCCCCAGCGGCGGCCGCGACATCTCCGCCGCGGACTTCTTCATCATTCCGCAGAAAGCCGGAGATCGCGAACATGCTCTCGCGCCCAACGAGATCGTCACCGAAATCGTCGTCCCCGGCTCGTCCCATGGAATGCGCAGCGCGACCTACGAAGTTCGCCAGAA
>JASHRL010000080.1 GCA_030037355.1 Candidatus Acidiferrales bacterium
ATGTCCGTCGGCGACAATACCTTCATTTCCGACGCGCTCCGCTGGGCCGGCGCTGTCTCCGCGGTGCATACCAGTCAAAACTGGCCGCATGTAAGCATGGAAGAAGTCGTGCGCCTGAATCCGGATTATCTGATTTACGCAAGCAACGAAGTGAACACCAATGGTAGCCAATCCCCCGACGATATCCGTAACGCCGAGCATGACGCCATCGCTGAAGAGCTTGTGCAGCTTCGCGGCGAACCCGGCTGGCGCGACTTGCCCGCCGTGCGCGATGGGCGCATCGCGGTCATCAGCGACGAAGTGAATCTGCCCGCGCCGGGACTCATCGACGCCATCGAAGAACTGGCGCGCGAGCTGCATCCCGAAGTGTTCACGCCAAAGCAGCCCGCCGCGCCAAACGCGAGCGAGGAGCACGGAACTCCGCGCATGTGGCTCGCTTCGCGTCAGCAGCCAAGAATTGAGGAACGTTCTTGCGCCCGCTGACGCCGCGCCGCATCGCCCTGATTTGCGGTGGCCTCGGCGCAATTCTCTTTGCCGTGGTCGTCGTTTCGTTGCGCGTCGGCGCGTATCCCATCAGCGTCCAAGACATTGCCATGACGCTTTTCCGCGGCGCGATTCATCACTGGGACAGCATCCCGCCCGATTATTCCAACGTCATCTTCGAGATTCGCCTGCCGCGCATCGCTCTCGGCATTCTCGTCGGCGCCGCGCTTTCGGTTTCCGGCGGTTCGTTTCAAGCCTTGCTGCGCAACCCGCTCGCCGATCCCTATGTGCTGGGTGTTTCAAGCGGCGCCGCGCTCGGCGCGATTATTTCGCTCGCATGGTTTCCGCATCAGGTTTGGACCATGCAAGCGCTCGCGTTTCTCGGCGCGCTGACGACCATCGCCTCGGTTTATTTCCTTGGCCGCCGCGGCGGGCAGCTCGACAGCACCACGCTTCTCCTCGCCGGAATTATCACCGCCTCGTTTCTCTCCGCAGTCATCATGTTCCTGATGACCACCATCAGCGGTCGCGAATTGCGCGGCATGGCCTTCTGGCTGATGGGCGACCTCTCCAATCCGCCCGAAATCGGGCTGCGCTATCTCTACCCCATTCTGTTGATCGCCATCGGGGCGATTTACACCACTTCTTCCGATCTGAATCTGATTCTTACCGGCGAGGAGGAAGCGCGTCACCTCGGCGTCAATGTCGCCCGCGTGAAGCTCGTCGTCTATGTCGGCGCGTCGCTCCTCACGGGCTTGGCCGTTTCCGTCAGCGGCGCCATTGGCTATGTCGGCTTGGTCGTGCCGCACGTAATTCGTATGATTTTCGGCTCCGATCATCGTCTTCTGATTCCTGCATCCGCGCTCGGCGGCGCGATTGCCGTTGCCCTCGCCGATACGCTCGCCCGCACCATCGTCGCGCCCACCGAGCTTCCCGTCGGTGCCATGACCGCCATCATCGGCGCGCCCGTGTTCATTTATTTGCTCAAGCGGAGGCTGGCATGAGCGCTCAAGGCCAGCCCATGCCTCCCGCCGGTCAAACGGTCGCCGCCGGCTATATGCAGAATCCCGTTCGCCTGCTCGTCGAGCAGGCCAGTTTCGCCTACGCCGCCGCGGGGCGCGAAGCGCCCGAGTTCACGCTCGGTCCCGTGACCTTCAGTGCGCGCCAGCGCGAATTGGTCGCCGTCCTCGGCCCCAATGCGAGCGGCAAATCCACTCTGCTGCGTCTGCTTTCCGGCGAAGTCAAGGCCCTCTCCGGTCGTGTCGAGCTCGATGGCACGCCGCCCAGTCAGTTGAGCCTCCGCGAACGCGCCCAGCGCGTCGCCCTCGTGCATCAGGAAAGCTCGCTGCTTTTTCCCATGTACGTCTGGGAATACGTCATGCAAGGCCGTTATCCCTATGGCCACCGCCTGCGTTTCGAGGGCCAGGCTGATTGCCTCCTCGCCGAAAACGCCCTCGCGCAAGTCGGCGCCAAGCTGCTCATTGACCGCCGCATGGATCGTCTTTCCGGCGGCGAACGTCAGCGCGTAATTCTCGCGCGCGCCCTCGCGCAGCAGCCTCTGCTCTTGCTCCTCGATGAGCCTACGCGCCATCTCGATATCGGCGGAAAAGTCGAATTGATGCGCCGCCTCCGCGAGCTCTCCGAGCAGAGCCGCTATACGGTGATCGTCGTCACTCACGAATTGAATCTTGCCGCGGAATTTTTCGATTTGATCGTGCTCATGCAGCGCGGCAAATGCGTCGCCGCGGGAAAGCCTGCCGATGTCTATCGCCGCGAATTGCTCGAGCAGGTTTTCGAGACGCCTTTGGAAGTCGACCGCGCTCCCAGTGGCCGTCCGCGCGTGATTTTGCGCGGTGGCGCGGACACGGCCGAAATCGCCGACGAAGCGGCAGGCGCGAGTTCCGATCCCGCGCCGAAAAATTGATCGCGGCCAGGGCTTTATAGCAGTTTGCAGCAACGGGCTTTTTACCGGCAGGAGATGGTGCGCTAGGAGCGAATTTGCCTCGCGGCCCGCCTCGCCCGCCGGCCACAATCACACGAGACTCCGTGCACGGGAAGGCGGTCAAAAGCCGCCGCCGCTGCGCGACTGTAGGGCGGAAAGAATCGGACGCGCGCCACTGCTTCGGTGCTTCGTCGCCAGACGCGACACCGCAGCGGGAAGGCCGCGCCCAGAAAGCGCCGCCAAGCCAGGAGACCGGCGGAGTCTCATCCCGCGGCCCGCGTTGCTCGCGCGAAATCGCGAGCGGCTCGAGCTTCGGGACAGCCTTCACACTCCCGCGCGAGAGGGAGCGGAGGATAAAAATGAGACTACGCGTTCGATTGCTTTGCCTTTCCGTTTTTTCTCTTCTAATATTTCTCGGTTTTTCGAACTTCACCCATGCACAATCCACAGCAACCATTTTCGGCCGCGTCACCGACCGCAGCGGCGCAGCCATCGCCGGCGCGCAAATTTCCATTCAGCCGGTTGCGCAAAAGGCCGCCGCAATTCAATTGAAGAGTGGCCCAGACGGAACCTTCTCGGCGAATCTCCCGCCGGGACGCTACCGCATCGGTATCGCCGCTCCGCAAATGGCCGGCGCCGAAAAAGAATTCACTCTCGCAGCCGGAGAAAAGCGCGCTTGGGATGTCCGCATGGAGCTCGCGCCGCTTTCCTCGCGCGTCGTCGTCTCCGCACAAGCCGAACCCGCGCCCGCGAACACCGTCGCATCTCCCGTGACCGTCCTGACGCAGCAAGATATTCAAGAGCGCCAGGCGCTTTGGCTCTCGTCGCTCCTTTCTTCCACAACCGGAGCCGGCACTGCGCGCCTCGGGCCGCTAGGCGGCATCACGTCGTATTTCATGGATGGCGGCAACTCCAATTACACCAAGTTCTTCGTCGATGGCACGCCGATCAATCAGCCCGGCGGCGACATCGACCTTTCGAATCTCGATCTCTCCAATGTCGACAAGATCGAAATCGTTCATGGCGCTTCGAGCGCTCTTTTCGGCTCCGATGCCATGGACGGCGTCGTCCAAATCTTCACCCATCGTGGCGATACGGCCACTCCCGTTCTGACGCTCACCGGCGAAGGCGGCACCTTTGACACCGGCACCGGCAGCGGCGATTTGAGCGGCAAGCTCGGCCAGTTCGATTATTCTTCCGGAGTTTCGTATTTTGATAGCAGCGGTCAGGGACCGAACGACAGATTTCGCGACACCACGCTCTCCGGCGATTTTGGCTATCAAATCAGCAACACCGATCAAGTGCGCCTCTCGCTGCGCAATTCGGATAGCGACGCAGGCCAGCCCGGCCAGACTCTGCTCGAACCGCCGCTCCTTGGCCAGTCTTCCGATCTGCATGATTTTTCCGCGAATCTCAGCTGGGATTTTTCCGTCGGGACGCATTGGCAAAATCATTTCGCCGGCACGGAATCATATTTCTACGATTTCATCGCCGACATTCCCGCCTTCACCGAAACCAATGAATTGAATCGTGCAGGCTTCGAAGGGCAATCGACATATCTCAATGGCCCGCTCGCCGTTTCTCTCGGTTACAACTATGAAGTCGAAAACGGCCAGGTGGCAGGCCCGGATGAGAGGCGAAACAATCAAGGCGGCTACGTAGAAGTGCATTATCAATTCAGCCGCCGCCTCACCGCCATCGCTGGAGTGCGCGCCGAAGATAACGCCAGCTTCGGCACGCGTGTCGTTCCGCGCACCGGTATCGCCTATGTCGCTCATTATGGCAGCGGCGGATTCTGGGACGAAACGCGCCTCCGCTCTTCTTACGGACTCGGCATCAAGGAACCGGATTTCGAGCAGTCCTTCGAGAACGATCCGTGTTTCCCGGGCAATCCAAATTTGGCGCCCGAGCGCAGCGACACCTTCAACGCGGGTATCGACCAGAATCTCGCCGCAGATCGCGTCAAATTTTCACTGACGTTTTTCCGCAACGAGTACTTCGACATCGTCAGTTTCGCATCGTGTATTCCCGGAGCGCCTTGCGGCTTTCCCATTCCTTCCACTTGCACTCCCGCAGACGAGCAGGCCGAAGGCGGTTTCGGCACATTCTTCAATACCGACGCCGCGCGCGCCTACGGTGCGGAAACCACCATCGAGGCTCATCCTCTGCGTTGGCTGAGCGTTTTGGGAAATTACACCTACGACGATACCCTCGTGCTGAAATCGCCAAACGCCTACGATCCCACGCTCACTCCGGGCAATCGTCTGTTTCTGCGGCCGCTCAATTCCGCCGACTTGATTTTGAACGCGACGATTCATCGCATGGACTGGAATCTCGCCGGCTATTTTGTGGGACGCACAACGGATAGCGATTTTCTCGGCCTCGGTTTCACCAGCAATCCGGGTTATTTCCGGTTGGATCTCGGCACGCAATTCCCCGTCAGATATGGATTCTCCGTTTTGGCGCACGCGGAAAATCTTCTCGACCGCCGTTATTCCGATGCTGTGGGCTATCCGGCCCTCGGTCTGAATTATTTGGTGGGCGTCCGATACACTTGGGGCGGCAAATAGCCGCCCCGCCGTCGCACAATTAGCTGAATCAAAATGGTTTAGATAACCTTCATCTTTTATGTAAATAATACTTGACATTACGTCATCAATTCTTTACACTTAGTCAAGTATTCAATACATCAAAAGGAGGCGTTTTCCATGTCTTTCCGCGAGAAAACAGCTTGGATTTCGCTGCTGACGATGCTGGGAATTTACGCCACTTACTTTTGGTTTCTCTACCGTTCTGGCGCCGGGCTCACCGGCGCTCACTTCGGCGGTCTGCTTGAGACGGTGATCGCCCTTGCGGTCGTCCAGGTTGTGCTGACCGTTGCCGTCGCCATCTCCGCGCCAAAGGAAGCCAGGGCGCCGCGCGACGAGCGCGACAAGTTGATCGATCTCAGAGCTTCGCGCTTTGCCTATTTCGCGCTTGCCGGATGCATTGCATGCGCCTGCTTTTTCGGCGGATTCAACCCGCCAATCATCTTCAACACCAATGCTTTGTTGTTCATTCTCGTCGTAGTTGAAGTCTTGCGTTCTGGCTGTCAAATCGTGCAGTACCGGCGCGGTAGCTGACATGGCCAGGATTCGCAACGAAATTCGGCGCTTGCGCTTCGAACACGGCGAGATGACCCAGCAGCAGTTGGCCGAAAAAATCAACGTCACTCGCCAGACCGTGAACGCCATCGAACTCGGAAAATATTCGCCATCGCTTGAGGCCGCTTTCCGCATCGCCGCCGTCTTCGGACAGCCTCTCGAAAGCGTCTTCCATTATTCCGAAGACGACTTGCTGTAAAATATCTTATGGAAACGAGGCATCGACATGCGTCCGCCTGGAAGAAGGCAAATTAAGCCCCGACCGCTGTCAATGCAGGAACTTTCTTGGATTCGTGAGATTTTGCAGCACAATCCCAAATGGGCGGATGTCGATATACAGTCCGCCGAAGTCGTCGCTGAGTGCGACTGCGGCAAGTGCAAGACAGTGTTTCTTGATAGTGCCGCGCCGCAAAATCCTTCGCTGGCCCGAACGAAGGGATGGGTGGGAAGGATTGAGATTACAACTGACGACGATTTCATGATCACCGTAGCTCTTGACCAGCTCAATGGGAAACTGAGCGGACTTTACGTTGATGCTGTAGATTTGCCCGAGCCAGGAAATCGGCCCTTTCCTGAGGGGTGGCGGGAGAGAGGTCATAATGTTGTTCCAATGTGACCTCTCGTAAGAACCGACTAAATTTATCGGGCCGCCGCGCTCTTGTTGTCATTCCGAACCCAGCCCGCTGTTGTTGCGGGATGGCGGTGAGGAATCTGCTCTTTCTTTTTGTTTTCATTCCGAGCCTGTCTGCCGCAGACGAGGAATCTGCAGTTGCGTTTTTAGGGCCCAATCGAATTGATCAGACCACTGTGCTCAAACTGACCCATTACTGACAATTTGGCCTGCTTCGAATTTACGCTGCTCTCGCTGTCGAAATAGTG
This sequence comes from Candidatus Acidiferrales bacterium, assembly GCA_030037355.1. GTDB lineage: Bacteria > Acidobacteriota > Terriglobia > Acidiferrales > UBA7541 > DAHUXN01. The sequence goes on from JASHRL010000080.1 coordinate 6,448, forward strand.
CTCTCTGCCGGGGGTGTTATAATCCTCCCTCCATGAGTCCCGCGAACACGCGAACGGCGGAAGAGCGTCAAACAATTCCTCCCGAAGTGCGCGCGCGATACGAGAGCGTAATCGGCCTCGAAGTCCACGCTCAACTCGCCACAAAAACGAAGGCGTTTTGCGCTTGTTCCACTCGCTTTGGCGATCCGCCAAACACGAATGTCTGTCCTGTGTGCCTCGGATTGCCCGGCGCGCTGCCCGTGTTGAATCGCCGCGCGCTCGAGCTTGCAGTGAAGGCGGCGCTGGCCTTGCACTGTGACGTTCAGGAGCGCTCCCGCTTTGCCCGCAAGAATTATTTTTATCCCGACCTGCCCAAGGGCTATCAAATTTCGCAATACGAATTGCCCGTCGCGCTCGGCGGTTGGCTCGAAATCGCGCTCGACGAAAATAAAAAGCGAATCGGCATCACGCGCCTGCACATGGAAGAAGACGCCGCCAAAAATCTCCATGAAGGTTTTGCCGATGCCGGCGAATACAGTCACATCGATTTCAATCGCTGCGGCGTGCCACTCATCGAAATCGTCAGTGAACCGGATTTGCGCGCTCCGGAAGAGGCTTACGCCTATCTCACGAATTTGAAGCAGTCGCTCCTTTACACGCAGGTGAGCGATTGCAATATGGAAGAGGGCTCGCTGCGTTGCGATGCGAACGTGAGCGTGCGATTGCGTAGCGATGGAAAATTCGGCACGAAAGTCGAAGTGAAAAATCTGAATTCCTTCCGCTATCTGCAGCACGCGCTGGAATATGAAATCGAGCGCCAAATCGGCGTGCTCGAATCCGGCGGAACGGTCGTGCAGGAGACGCGCCTCTGGAATGTCGCCGCAGGCCGCACCGAATCCATGCGTTCGAAGGAATTCGCGCACGATTACCGCTATTTCCCCGATCCCGATCTTTTGCCCGTGCAGGTTCTCGGCGCGTGGAAAGAAGAAATTGCCCGCTCCATGCCCGAACTTCCAGACGCCAAGCGCGCGCGCTTCTTCGAAAAATATGGCATCACCGCGTATGACGCCGGAGTTTTGACTGAGACGCGCGAGCGCGCCGATTATTTCGAGGCAGTCGTTCGCGCCGGTGCCGCCGCGAAATCTGCCGCCAATTGGATTCAAACGGAATTGCTGCGAAGGCTGAACGATTCGGGAAAAGATATTTCCGAATCGCCAATCACTCCGCAGGCTCTCGCCGATTTGCTGCGCCGCGTCGAAAGCGGCGAAATCACCGGCGCCATCGGCAAACGCGTTTTCGCGAAAATGTTCGAGACCGGAAAATCGGCATCCGACGTCATCGCCGCCGAAGGTCTCGCGCCCATCACGGATACCGGCAGCGTTGAAGCCATTTGCCGCGACGTGATTGCCAGGAATTCCGACAATGTCGCGAAGTATCGCGCGGGTAATGAAGGCGTCTTCAAGTTTTTCGTCGGCCAGGTCATGCGCGAATCGCGCGGCCGCGCGAATCCGCAGGATGTGAATGAGATTTTGAAGCGTTTGCTGGCGTAGTCAAAAAGAAGGAGCGCGATGCGGGAACCTTTGAAAGTGGGCGAGCGCGCGCCGGAATTCAAATTGCCGGCGGACGATGGCAGCACCGTCGAGCTCAGCGATTTTCGCGGCAAAAATGTCGTGCTGTTCTTTTTTCCGAAAGCTCTCACGCCCGGTTGAAGCAACGAAGCGTCCGAGTTTCGCGACGCCAAGAAAAAATTCGAAAAGCTGAACACCGTGATTCTCGGCTGCAGCGGCGATTCCGTCGATCAGCAGGCGAAATTCAAAGCCAAATACAATTTGAATTTTTCTCTTCTGGCAGACACGAAATTCGACGCCATCGAAAATTACGGCGCGCGAAGAATGAAAAGTTTCCTCGGCAAATCGTTTTTGGGAATCGTGCGCATGTCCTACTGGATCGGCCCGGACGCGAAAATCGTGCACGTGTGGGACAAAGCCAGCTCCAAGGGCCACGCCGCGGAAGTTCTCGAAGAAATTTTGACGGCGCAATAAATGTCTGCAGCATCGAGGCGTTTTCCATTTGCCTCCATTCCGCTCGACCCGGTTTCAGCCTCCTTTTTCATAGCGAAATGATGCATTCTTCGCGGCGCTCGCCGTCTTTTGGCAGGATGCGCACGAGCATATTGTCAATCAGGCGCGTTGCGCCGAATCTCGCGGCGACAAGAACGAGGCAATCGTTGCGCAGAAATTGCAGCGGCTCGAAAGAGTCCGCATCAACGATTTCCACGTAATCCAGTTTGGCGAGCGGTTCGGAAGCGATCGCTGCGCGGAAAGTTTCGAGCAGCGGTGCGCAGGCACGCGCGCCGCGCTCAATTTCCCCGCGCATCGCGGCGAGCGCGCGGTGAAGAATCGTTGCGGCGCGGCGCTCGGCGGCGCTCAGATACGCGTTGCGCGAAGACATCGCCAGGCCGTCGGCTTCGTGCACAATCGGGCAGACAACAATTTCACAATCCAAATTCAAATCGGAAACCATCTGGCGAATGATGCGCGCCTGCTGCGCGTCCTTGCGGCCAAAATAAGCAAAGCGCGGACGGACAATTTCGAAAAGCTTCAGGACAATTGTCGTGACGCCCTGAAAATGTCCGGGGCGAGCGCGCCCTTCCCACTTTTCGCTCAATCCTTCGACGCGAACTGCGCTGCGAAATTCCGGCGGATAAATCGCCGGCGCATCTGGCGCGAAAAGATAATCGACGCCGAGATTTTCCAGTTGCGCGCGATCGGCTTCGAAAGCGCGCGGATACTTTTCGAAATCCTCGCCCACGCCGAACTGTTTTGGATTGACAAAAATCGAAACGGCGACGGGCGAACATTGCTGTTTCGCAGCACGAATCAAAGAAAGATGCCCTTCGTGCAGCGCTCCCATCGTGGGCACGAAACCGATGACGCGCCCGGCGGCTTCGGCCGTCCGCGACGATTGCTTCATCCATTCGACGGTGCGGATGATTTCCATGCGCGCGCGAAAAATATTCCTCGTGAGATTTCAGTTGTGCGCCTTGCCTGCATTCTCCCGGAAAAAAGCGATGAGATCGGTGGTCGAAGGAGCGGCGCCAAGCTGGCGAAGCATGGTGGTGATCTGTCCGCGATGATATGTGCCGTGATTGACCAGATGCTGAAGCATCTGCCACATGGGATTCGAAAACACGGTGCCTTTCGTGTTTTTGTATTCAACGGTGCGGTCGAGATCCGCCGCCGACAATTTCCGAATGAAGGCGTTCAAATCCGTTTCGATCGTTTGCCAGCGAGCGCGAATCGCCGCGAGATCGGCAAAATCACTGGGAGGAAAAGCCGGCGAGCGGCCCAGCCAGCGTTCGAGCCACAGCCATTCGGCGAGCATGATGTGCGCGAGCGTGTCGCGCACAGAAGGAAAACTGGAATGCAAATTTTGCGTGAGTTGTTCGGCGCTGAGCGGCGCGCACGCGTCCAAGACGCGGCGGTTCGCCCAGGAATTGTAAGCATAAAGCGTCCGTACATTATCGAGAGTCATGTTTCAAGAGCCTCCGTGTCCATATTCAGTGAATGTGTGTTTTCGGCTGCGCGCCTAATTGCGGCGCGTGAAACGATTCGGCGTCCGAAGGAAAATTTCCACTGCGAACGTCTTCGCAGAACGTACGTGCGGCGCGTGAAATCTCTTCGCCGATATCGACATACCGGCGAGCAAATTTCGGCGAGCCGCCCAGCGTCAATCCAACCATGTCGTGGAAGACGAGCACCTGGCCATCGCAATCGGGACCGGCGCCGATGCCGATGGTGGGGATGCGCAATTCGCGCGTGACGCGCGCGGCGAGCTCGCGCGGAATGGATTCGAGCACGACGGAAAAAGCGCCAGCGGCTTCGACGGCACGCGCGTCGCGCAGGAGACGCTCGGCGGCGTCGGGAGTTTTTCCCTGCACGCGAAAGCCGCCGAATTCGAGAACGGATTGCGGCGTGAGGCCGATGTGGGCCATCACGGGAATTTCCGAATCCACGAGACGCGCGATCATTTCCATGCGCTTTTCGCCGCCTTCGATTTTTACGGCGTCGACGCCGCCCTCTTTCACCAGGCGCAGAGCCTGGCGCACGGAATCGTCGAGCGAAACATGGAAGCTGCCGAAAGGCATGTCGGCGACGAGCAGCGCGCGATGCGCGCCGCGGCGGACGGCTTTGACGAAGACAAGCATTTCCTCGAGCGTAACAGGGAGAGTCGTTTCATAGCCGAGGACGACCATGCCGAGCGAATCGCCGACGAGAAGAATATCGACGCCGGCTTCGTCGAGCAGACGCGCGGTGGGATAGTCATAGGCCGTGAGGCAGGTGATTTTTTGGCGCGCGTTTGCGGAATCGACGGAACCTTTGCGGTGAAGAATGTCAGGCACGGTGATTTTTCCGTTGCCTGCATTTTTGCCTGCAGGAGGTACTGCGCTCATGTTGTCCTCCGGTGCCGCCCCTGACTGCGGGTGCAGCCCATCAACAGCGGGATTATAGCAGAAAAGGCGGCCCGAGAATGATCTCGACGAGCGTTCGTGAGACGAATTGCGCATCTTGCGAAAACGTCCGAGATGCGAAGAGCGTACCTTGGGGAAAGTGCATATCTCTGTCGATTAGAAACAGGTCCGAGTCTTTGTTTTGTGTAAGTTACGGCGATTTCTAATAATTCATAGGTCTGGCGATTAGAAATGGCAAGAAAGGCGGAGTAAGCGGCTCGGGAGGGTCTCAGGCGGCCAGGAGGCGCCACCGAGAGCCTCGCGGGTTGCACTGAGCGACGAAAGTGAAGGTGCTAAACATACGCTCAGAAGATAGCAGATGTTAACCGGATTTTCAATAGATAAGAGTATTTGATACTAGATCGCTCGTTGATCAGAGTAACGGCGCGTAACGCACACCAAGGACGCGCGTGAGTCGGACATGATGAGAGTGGATGACGCACTTCTGTCCAAGAAGCGGTTCGACATCCTTTCGGGTAGATCCAACTGCTCGAACATCCGAGTCATAGTATGCTGCCGAGGTTGGGAGATTGTGAGGTTGTGATATATGACGCAAATAGAGATGCACCATTCAGGGATTGACTTTCTTTGTCAAGCGACGGCATGGTTGGGTCAGCATCTCGCTGAGAAGTGGTTCGATGTAGTGCTTGCCCTACTAGGAACTTTGTTCGGCTACTGGTTAGCAAAACGACATCTCGAACACTTCGTTTCCGGCATTGCTGAAAAGATAGATGCCAAGTATCTCGACCTTAACCGCCGAATCGCATTTCGCAGAGCAGTCGCTGCGATGCTCCCGGAGTTGCCACAGTTCTACTTGCGACCCACGAGCAATTTCAGTTCACAGGTCGCTATTGCTGTTGGGGAGTTCACTTCTTGGTCAATTGCCATCGACCCGACTCACACGCCCGAAAAGAGTATGGAATTGGTAGGCAAAGAAGCCTACAAATGTGCGGCAGAGTTGATCCAGAAAGACAGGGGCTTCAGAGAAGAAGTTTCGATCCCGAACTACGAATGGCAAATTGGGATCGGTCCGCTGCCTATCGGGTGGACTGTTGAGGAACCGCCCGACCTTACGATCTTTAATTGGGACACTGGGGCTGCTGTATATCGAAGCGCTCTCATGAAAGAAACAGCACGAACCACGACTTCGATTCGATATAGCTGGATGTGGGATATAAAAGATGTGCCGTGTGGCGTGTATGTAGGTGTTGTCAACTTCACGATAGGCGGGGCAGCGAAGATGCAGCGAACTGCAAGTCCTGTTGGAGAGCGGCTACGGATATTTTTGAGATTGGAAAAAGGTCAGCTCGTTAAGACGCACGAGAACATTCCGTGGGACGACAAACCCACCGACGGAAAATAGCCCCGGCGAATTGACAGCAAGCACAAGGACTGAGAACAAGCCTCGCGTGCCCAATAATTCCCGATTTTAGCGTATTTATTAGGCAAAGCGGCGTCGAGCTCCGGCTGGCCCGCCACGGCGGGCAGGCGCGGGCGGGGCCCTTCGTTCCTCAGGGTAAACAAGCAGCGCCCCTACGAAAGGCACAAGCGAAAAGCAGAGCCCCGCCGCAGCGGGCAGGCCTCACACCGTTCGCGACTTCTTTACGTTGGCCGCTCGCCGCAGCCCACGCGACGGGTTCCCTTCGGTTTCGCTACCGCGGGCCTCAGGGCAGGCGGGATGACAACAAGAGGCAAAAGCCGCAGACGTTCACAAACCGAACATCTGCGCTACAAGGCCAGACTCTATAAGAACAATGGCAAAGACAAAAGCAGGTCCCTCGCGAAATGCGCTTCGGGATGACAACAAGAGGCAAAGGCCGCAGACGTTCACAAACCGAACATCTGCGCTACAAGGCCAAAGCTGCCGACCTGAAGGCCGGAGCTACAGAGGCAAACACGGGCTACTCCGGTTGCGTGACCGGCGCGGGGGTTTCGGGCTTGGGGGCTTGGGGTTCGACGCCGCGCCAGCCGACGGGACGGCCCTGCACGGCTTCCTTGAGCGACTGGAACAGGACGAAGTACATCATCTGGCGATAGTAAAAGCGCTGGATGAGCAGAGGAATGAGCAGCGACCAGTCTTCGCCCTTTTCGAGAGCGAAGGCCACGACGCAGGTGAAGAGGTCGATGAGCATGAAGGCGGCGAAAAAGATGAGCGAGCGAACGACGTCGTCGCTGGTCCAGAGCGGCGGCAGATGCGTGATGCGGAACTGCGCGAGTCCCCAGAGAAGAATCGAGAAGAGAAACAGAAAATCGATGAGCGGGGAGACGAGCGGAAGAACGATCTGGAAAAGAAAAACGTTGGGAAGCGTGATCCAGCCCATGGTGCCATAGCGCGGGCGGCCGAGCGCGTCGCTGTGCTTCCAGACGGCTTGCAGCGTGCCGAAAGTCCAGCGGAAGCGCTGGCGAATGAGCGCATCCATGGTGTCGGGGACTTCGGTGCGGCCGATGGCGTCTTCGTCATAGAGAATTTTCCAGCCACGGCGGCGAATGGTGAGCGTGAGATCCGTGTCTTCGGCGACGGTATCGCCGGCGAAGCCGCCGCAACTGCGCATGGCTTCGGCGCGCCAGGCGCCAACGGCTCCGGGAACGACGGGAATGCAATTCAGCAGATCGAAGGCGCGCTTTTCGAGGTTCTGGCTGGTGATGTATTCGAGCGCCTGCCAGCGCGTGAGCCAGCGATTGCGGTTCATGACTTTGACGTTGCCGGCGACGGCGCCGACGCGAGGATTGGCGAAATGGCGGACGAGGCGCGGAATGGCTTCGCGGTCGACGATGGTGTCGGCGTCTATGGTGACGATGATTTCGCCGGAGGCTTCCGAGAGGCCGTGATTGAGCGCGGCGGATTTGCCGTAGTTCGCCTGACGAATCAGACGGACGCGCGGCTCGTGGCCGAAAAGTTCGAGGACGCGCTCGCTGGTCTGGTCGGTTGAGCCGTCGTCGATAACGATGACCTCGAGCTTCGGATAATTCGAAGCGAGCGCGGAGCCGACGGTATCCACGATGACCGCTTCTTCGTTGAATGCGGGAATGAGCACGCTGACCTTCGGCTTATATTCGGGATGATCCTGCGGCGCGGGGCGAAGTTTTTCCGCGAGCGCGAGGATGCCGATGAACAGCGCGCGTCCGCTGACAAGAACAATTCCGGCGACGAAGATGAAGGCGATGATGAGGCGCAGCCAGTGAAAAATGTTGAAGATGAACGAATCGGTCTCGGCGAAGAAATGTTCCTCATTGCTGAGCGGCGGCATGACCTGCGCGCGATCTTGATTGAGAAGCTGCGAGACGGTGACGAAGGTGTAGCCTTGGGCCTTGAGCCGCTCGATGATTTGCGGAAGCGCGGCGACAGTGTGGCTGCGGTCGCCGCCGCCATCGTGCATCAGGATGATGTTCCCCGGCTGCTTATCGACCTGGTCAATGACGCGCTGGATGATCGTCTCGACGGGAGGCGGAGGAACGCCGCCTTCCTCGCCCCAGTCGTGCGGATCAATGTGGCCGGCGACGAGGAGATAGCCCATCGATTGCGGAATCGGGAGATTAGCGACTTCGTCGGCGGTTTCGGGCTCTTCGTCGATGCCGTAGGGCGGACGGAAGAGAAGAGTTTTCACGCCTAAATCGCTTTCGATCAGGCGCTGCGTGAGATTCAGCTCGAATTCGATTTGCGTCTTGGATGCCGCGTCGAAATCCGGATGCGTGTAGGTGTGATTGCCGATTTCATCGCCATCGGCGAATTCCTGGCGAACGACGTCGGGATAGCGGTCGACTTCGACGCCGATGACAAAAAACGTGGCGGGGACGTGCTCGCGGTTGAGCACATTGAGAATATCCTGAGTCCAGGGCTTGTCCGGGCCGTCGTCGAAGGTGAGCGCAAGTTCTTTGCGGTTGGCGCCGCCCATGCGATCGATGCGCCAGGAAAGCGGATACTTGGTGATGCGCTCGTCGGTAAATGTGTCGGTCGAGGGATCGTATTTGAATGTGCGATCGCCGCTCTGCGGTTTGGCGGTGATGCGCCACAAATCGCCGGCACCTTCGAGAATCAAATCGTATCCAGGCGGAATTGTATCTAACTGCGCGCGAGTCTGATCATTGGGATGAACCGTGTCCCAAATACTCCAGATGGAGGGATCTTCCGAGCCGAAGCGCCAGAGCGCGGTGCCTTGAATGCCGGCGCGCTCGGCGGCGCGAAGTTCGTTGTAAGCCGTGAGCGCATCGAGCATCCAGACGTTGTGGACGTTGCCGGTCTCGTCTTCGTAGTTATAAAACGGGCTGAGAGAAGCGGGATCGAATTGGATGGTAGCGTCGGATTCCAGCGCACGAACGCAGGCCCATTGAAACGAAAGCGGTTCAGCGATGGGATGCGGATCTTTCTTCGTCGGCGAAGCCCAGTCGTAGGCATAATTCGCAATGCCCATGACGAGTTTTTGCGGCGGGACGATGGTCAGAATCATGCGAAGATTCTTGAGGTACCAGGTCTGGTCGACGATGGAGCCGGCGGTGGATTGCGGCCAGTGAAAATCGTAGTTCATCAGGATGATGGCGTCGGAATCCGCGCCGAGGGCCTTGTAGTCGTAGCTCCAATCGGCGGCGGGAAGCGCGACCATTAATTTCAGGTTCACGGCATGAAGGCCGACGCCGAGTTCGCGGATGAATTGGGTGAAGTTTTTCTGACTGTCGTCGGGGACTTCCTCGAAATCGACGGCGATGCCGGCGACTTTGTGGGATACGGCATAGGAGACAAGGGCATCGACGAGGCGCTGGCGCGAATTCGGACTTGCAAGCATCTGCACCATGGGATCGATTTGCCAGACGCTGCCGTCGTAATTGTTGAGCAGCGGCATCATGGGAATTTCGACGTTGATGGATTTGAGCCAGGCGTCGAGCTTGGGATCTTTGTCGACGGCGAGGCTGCCATCGTCGGTGAAGGCGTGGAGCTCTTCGGGAATCAGCAGGTCGATATCGTGATAATGCAGCTCGAGCGAAGCCAGACTGTTGGAGTCCCAGTTGACGTAAAACGCCGCGCGCAGCGGATCATATTTTTCAGGGATTACGCCGAGCGCCGCGACCTTGCGCTGGCGGCCGGGGCGAACATTCGGGCGCTTGATTTTTGGCAGGCTGACGTGCATCGGCGCGGTGACCGGGCGGTACGAAGGTCCGCGCTCGGGCAGGAGCAATTCGGGCAAGTTCGGGCGGCGAAGAATATTGAAGAAGAAGATCACCACGACGAGCGTGAAAAAAACGCCCGTCACTTCCAGCACGCGCCGGGTCCGGCGCCAGCGGCGGCGCTCCTCGTCGTAAAAAATGGGCTTGTGCTTCGTCATGCGATCGTTCCAAGCTAGCCGCCCACGGAAAGACTGTCAATGACGGCTTCAGTTAAGATGCGCGCGCATGTCACGAGCGCTGTACTCGTGGCGTTTCTGATCCGGCTGTTCTTTGTCTGGAGGTTTCCGTTCTCCGACGCCGGCGATACGCCACTCTATCAAGCGCTCGCGCATAACATGCTCGCGCACGGCACTTACGGCATCAGCGTTTTCGGCAAACTTACACCCGTTGACATGAGAACGCCAGGGTATCCGGCGTTTCTTGCGGCCATTTACGCCATTTTCGGCGAAAGCACGCGAGCGGTGATGATAGCGCAGGCCGCCGTGGATGTGCTGACGTGCCTGGTTGTGGCGGCCATGGCGGCGATGATTGCGCCGCGCGAATCGCGGAAGCGCGTAGCGTTCGCGGGGCTGTGGCTCGCGGCGATATGTCCGTTTACGGCGAACTACACGGCCGTGCTGCTTACCGAGCCGCTGGCGACGTTCCTGACGGCTCTGGCGCTTCTGGTGTTGATGGAGGCGATGCGCGGCGAGAATCTCGGCGAGTCGGGCGATGACGCGGCCGGAAATTCGCCAGGCGAATTAAAGCCGGCGATGCGCTGGCTGCTCGGCGGAATCGTCACGGGATTTGGCGCTCTCGTGCGGCCGGAGGGTCCTCTGCTGCTGGCCGGGCCGGCGATTGTCCTGCTGGGATACTGGCGGCGGCCGAAAAACTGGCCGAAGCTGGCGCGCGCAGGCGCGTTGATGGCTCTCGGATTGATCTTGCCGCTGGCGCCCTGGGCCGCGCGCAACTGGCAGACGCTGCACAAAGTGCAGTTCCTCGCGCCGCCTTACAGCGAATTGCCCGACGAATACACGCCGCACGGATTTTTCTCCTGGGAAAAAACCTGGCTGTGGCGATTCCGCGATGTTTTTCTGGTGTCGTGGAATTTGGACGGCGACAAAATTGAAATGAGCGATATTCCGGCGCCGGTGTTCGATTCGCCGGCGGAGCGTGAGCGCGTTGCGAAGCTCTTGACGAAATATAACGACACCAGGGAGATGTCTGCCGACATCGACCAGCAATTCGCGGAAATCGCGCGTGAGCGAACGGCACGGCATCCGCTGCGTACATACATTGAAGTTCCGGCGCTGCGGGCGCTGGCGATGTGGTTTACGCCGCGCGTGGAAATGCTGCCGCTTTCGGGAAAATTCTGGCCGGTCGGCTACTGGTGGGAGGACAGCCC
>JASHRL010000081.1 GCA_030037355.1 Candidatus Acidiferrales bacterium
GCCGTCGTTTCCTTCCATCATGCGATTGGGATTCGTCGGATCGATCCAGAATGCATGATCGTCTCCATGCGGCGCCGGAATCGCCGTGAAATGCTCGCCGCCATCGGTCGAGCGGTACGTCCCCGTATTCAAAATGTAGAGAGTGTCCGTCGATTTCGGGTCCGCGAAAATATGCATGTAATACCACGCCCGCTGCAGAAACCGCTGGTCGCCATTGATGAATTGCCATGTTTGTCCCGCATCATCCGAACGGTACAGCCCGCCCTTTTTCGCCTCAATCAACGCATACACGCGATTCGAATCCGCTCCCACCGCCAGTCCAATGCGTCCATAAATTCCTTCCGGCAATCCGTGTCCCGTCAGTTGCGTCCACGTCGATCCCCCATCGATCGACTTGTAGATCCCGCTCCCGGGCCCGCCGCTCGTGAATCCCCACGGCGTGCGAATCTCCTGGTACAACGCTGCATATAAAATGTGCGAATTCTGCGGATCAAAAACCAGGTCCACGGCCCCCGTCTTGTCATCCTTATATAGGACCTTTTGCCAGGTCTTCCCCGCGTCGGTCGAGCGGAAGACACCGCGTTGCTCGTTCGGCCCATACGCATGGCCAATGGCCGCGACGAAAATCGTATTCGGATTCTTCGGATCGATCAGCACCTTCGAGATATGCCGCGTGTCGTCGAGCCCGATGTGCGTCCATGTCGCGCCTGCGTCGACGGACTTGTACATACCATTTCCAAACGAAATATTTCCGCGCAAGCACGGCTCTCCCGTACCCACATACACAACGTTCGTATCCTGAGGATCAATCGCTATCGCGCCAATCGACGCGATGTTTTCCTTATCGAACATCGGATGCCAGCTCAGTCCCGCATCCGTCGTCTTCCAGACTCCGCCGGTCACCGCCCCGAAGTAATAAACGTCGGGATTTCCCGGGATGCCCACGACCGTCTCGACGCGTCCGCCGCGAAACGGCCCAATCGAACGCCACTTCACTCCTGCCCATGTCTTGGCGTCGAACGTCTGTGCGCGCAGGCCGCTCGCGAAAAGAGCAGCGCAAGCAATGAACCCGGCCATCAGCATCCATCCAATGCGGCGTTGATTCCTCATTCAAACCCCTCCATGCTTTCGTTCAAAATCCATCCAAGATAAGTGCGAGCCGGTAATCCTACCCTTTCCGGCGGCCAATCGCGTAGGAAAAACTACAACCGGTAGTTCCATTCTCTGTCCGCCCTGAAACACGCGTTTCGCATCGGCACACTCGCTCACTTCAAAATCTGCATGGGCAAAGTACTATTCCTATTCCAAATCCCCGCGCGTCAATGAACCTAAAAAAGTTACGCCAGTAGCGTGTCAATTTTTCCTAGTACTCAATCGCATTTCCGCAAGATTTCCCGCTCTTTCCTTTGGCTATCCGGGTGCATCTACTCAGGTTGCGCACGTGCAGCAGGCACTCGATCTGCATCGTGGCGGAATGCAAAGCGATGACTCTCTATACCTACATCACGCGGCCCGCAAGCATCGCAGCTCTCAGACACGCTGAGATCCGTCTCGTTTTCATGCGCAAAGGCATCTCAATCCATTGGTCTCGGGCATGTTCGCTGGTGAAACCGACGGAGGAAGCTCGCATCGCACGTCCGCGCGTTGCGGCTTTTCAACCTCGATGATTCCTGTTGCCATTCTCATGTTCTCGGGCATGGCTCTGGTGCAGTTTTTCATGTCCTACGCCCGCTCGATCCTGGCCACCTATGCCATGGCTGAGATCTCTCCGGCGACTCTGAATCTCATTGGCGCTCAGGCCTCCGAGATCCGCGGCCCGGAATTTCATCACCTGCTCAATCTTGTCCGCCTCGCGCCGAATCCGGGCGACGACAAATGGGATCTGCGCGTCGTGCGCTCCTACTACAGCGTCGTGAACGCGATCGGCGCGATGGCCTGCTTGTTCGGTCCGTCCGCATGCAAATGGCGCGAGCGCGAATCGGACCTCTGCTCGAAATTCGCTGCTGCTGTGCTCGACCGTCGCATCGCTCCCGTCGCCGCAAGCTAAGGGCAATTCCTTCATCCAAGACTCAAATGAGCGCTCGCTGCACTCCGGTAATGTTGTTTCTGCTCGTTTGAGCCTCACTCCGCGCGTGACGCTAGAGTGGGTCAGTCTGAATTTTCTGAATCGCGAAGCGATGAACCAAGATTTAAACACTCCCGCGCGTAGTCCGGCCTCTTGAGCCAGTCCTCGCGCGATGCTATCCTTTTGCGTCTGCTTTTAAGCGGGAGTGGTTCAGTGGCAGAACGCGAGCTTCCCAAGCTTGAGATGAGGGTTCGATTCCCTTCTCCCGCTCCAAAGTATTTTGCAGATTGATCACTTCGGCTCACGTTGCTCACCGCAAGCCAAATCTGCTAGCCGTTCGCTCTGGTTCGAAATACTATGCCGCTGAGTTTTTTCATGTGATGGTATGCTTCCCCTGCTTCATGCATTTCGGTATGCGCAAAACCTTGTCCAAAGGCAGAACGATGTCCCAATCGTCATTTTTCAAAAGCTTTCTCGGCGTTATCTCTCTGCTCTTATGTGCTGCCGTCCCTCGCGCGGCGCAAAGTTCCCAGCAGCAACCAGCATCCTCCTCCCATGCGCGGCGGCAGCCCGGCGCTCCTCCCACGCAAGCTCAGCTTTTGCGTGGCGGATACGGCCCCTACCGCGCGAACAATCACCTGCTCTTCTACCATCTCGACATTCGAGTCGATCCCGAGAAAAAGTTCATCAGCGGCAAAAATACAGTTCGCTTCAAAATGCTGCGGGATGGCAATCGCATCCAACTTGACTTAAATCCGGATCTCGCCGTCGACAAGATTCTGCTGGGCACGACTCCTCTGAAATTCGAGCGCCAGTTCGGCGCCGTCTTCATTGACTTTCCCAAAACGCTTCGCGCCGGCAAGACCTACTCAATCGACTTTTACTAT
>JASHRL010000082.1 GCA_030037355.1 Candidatus Acidiferrales bacterium
AGGTCGACTTCACCGAGCGCGCCACGTTGTAATGCTCCGCGCCGACGATTCGCGCGTCGAGAATTCTCGAATAGCTGGCCAGCGGATCCACCGCCGGATAAATTCCCAGCTCCGAAACCTGCCGGCTCAGGTTCGTCGTCGCATCCAGGTGCGAGAACGTTCCCGCAGGCGCCGGGTCCGTGTAATCGTCCGCCGGCACGTAAATCGCCTGCACCGAAGTAATTGACCCCTTCTTCGTCGACGTGATCCGCTCTTGCAGCTCGCCGATTTCCGTGTTGAGGTTTGGCTGATAGCCCACCGCCGATGGCATGCGTCCCAGCAGCGCTGACACTTCCGAACCCGCTTGCACGAACCGGAAAATATTGTCGATGAAGAGCAGCACATCCAGCCCTTCGGCGTCGCGGAAATATTCCGCCACGGTCAATCCCGTCAGTCCGACGCGCAAACGCGCGCCGGGCGGCTCCGTCATTTGCCCGTAGATCAGCGCCGCGCGCGATTTCTCTGAGTTCCCCGGCACGATGACTCCGCCTTCGCTCATTTCCAGCCACAAATCGTTGCCTTCGCGCGTTCGCTCTCCCACGCCCGCAAACACCGAAACGCCGCCGTGCTTCATCGCCACGTTGTGAATCAATTCCATGATCAGCACGGTTTTGCCCACGCCCGCGCCGCCGAACAATCCGATCTTGCCGCCCTTCAAGTACGGCTCGATCAGGTCCACCACCTTGATTCCCGTCTCGAACATTTCGAGCGTCGTCGATTGCTGATCCAGCGCCGGCGCCGGCCGGTGAATCGGCCAGTGTTCCTTCGCTTCCACCGGTCCAAACTTGTCCACCGGCTCGCCCAGCACATTCAGCACGCGTCCCAGCGCTCCGCGGCCCACTGGCACCGAAATCCCTTCGCCCAAATCGATCGCCTTCATCCCGCGCACCACGCCCTCGGTCGGCTTCAGCGAGACGCATCGCGCGCGCCCTTCGCCCAGGTGCTGCTGCACTTCCGTGATGATGTCGATCGGATCCGTGGCGTCAAATCCTTCGTTCGTGATCCGCACCGCGTTGTAAATCAGCGGCAGGTGCCCTTCCTCGAACTGCACGTCGATCACCGGCCCGATGACTTGCACCACGCGGCCAGTCTTCATTTGCTTCTTGCCTGCTGCATTTTCTGCCATCGAAAACTCCCTTGCCTAGGACGATGCCGCAAATGCGGCGCCGCTTACGATTTCTATGATTTCCTTCGTGATGCTCGCCTGCCGGATTCGGTTCATATCCAGCGTCAAATCCGTGATCAACTCGCCCGCGTTCGTCGTCGCCGCGTCCATCGCCGTCATCCGCGCCGCGTGCTCCGCCGCCGCCGATTCCAGCAGAATCCGGAAAACTTCTGTTTCTAAATATCGCGGCACAAGGTGCGCGAAAATCTCCTCAGGTGGCTCTTCGTAAATGTAATCGACCGTTCCCGCCAGTTTGGCGCTCTCCGCCGCATGCTCTGCCGTTTCCGTGGCAAATTTTTCGCCCGCGCGTCCATGCAGAAACACCTCCGGATCGAGCGGCAGTAGTTTCTCCACCACCAGCTTCTGCACAATCACGCTTTTGAATTCGTTGTAAATCGCGTAAACCGCATCGGCTTCCTGCGAAGCGTAAATCTCCGAAATCCGCTTGGAAATTTCTTCCGCGTGCCGGAACTCCACGTGCATCGAAACGTTTTGCCATTCCCCCGCGAGCTTTCCCCGTCGGCGCCGCAAATTTTCCACGCCTCGCCGCCCTACAGCGATCATCTGCACTTCCTTACCATGCTGCTCGCGCAGAAATTCGCTCGTCTTCCGCAGCACGTTCGTGTTGAACGCGCCGCAAAGCCCTTTATCCGACGTCACCACCATCGCCAGAATCCGCCGCTCCTCGCGCCGTTCCAGCAGCGGATGTTGCGGCTCGGAAACGCGCTGCATCGCCGACCGCAGCACACGGCGAATCTCCTTCGCATACGGCCGCGCGCGAAACACGCCCTCCTGCGCACGCCGCAGCTTCGCCGCAGACACGAATTTCATCGCCCGCGTGATTTGCTGCGTGTTTTTCACGGACCGGATGCGCCGGCGATAATCGAGCAGGGTGGGCATTCGAAGTCTCGGCGCCGCTTAATTCGCAGCCGAAGCCTCCGCCGTCTTCAGTGTCGCCACGAATTCTTCCTTGAACTGAGTGAGCGCCTTGGAAATCTCGCCGCGCAGCGCGTCATCGAGCGCCTTCTTTTCCTTGAGCGTCTTCAGCAGGCCGTTGAAATTCGTGTCGAAGAATCCGTACATCTCTTTCTCGAAGCGCCGCACTTCTTCCACCGGCAGGCTGTCGAGATAACCGTTCGTGCCCGCGAAAATCACAAGCACCTGCCGTTCCACCGCAATCGGCTGATACTGATCCTGCTTCAGCAATTCCGTCAGCCTTTGGCCGCGGCCCAGTTGCGCTTGCGTCGCTTTGTCCAGTTCCGATCCGAACTGCGCGAACGCCGCCAGTTCGCGGAATTGCGCCATGTCCAGTCGCAGCGTGCCCGCCACCTGTTTCATGGCCTTGATTTGCGCGTTGCCGCCGACGCGGCTCACCGAAATGCCCGCGTTGATCGCCGGACGGATGCCGATATTGAACAAATCCGATTCCAGATAAATCTGCCCGTCCGTAATCGAAATCACGTTCGTCGGAATGTATGCGGAGACGTCACCCGCCTGCGTTTCAATCACTGGCAGGGCCGAAAGCGACCCGCCTCCAAGCTCCTTGCTCATTTTCGCGGCGCGTTCCAGCAGCCGCGAGTGCAGGAAGAACACATCGCCGGGATACGCCTCGCGCCCCGGCGGCCGCCGCAGCAGCAGCGAAATTTCGCGGTACGCCTGTGCATGCTTCGAAAGGTCGTCGTAGAAGCAAATCGCATGCTTGCCGTTGTCGCGGAAGAATTCTCCGATGGCGCACGCCGCAAATGGCGCGATGTACTGCATCGTCGCCGGTTCCGAAGCCGTCGCCGCCACCACGATGCTGTGCTCCATCGCCCCGGCGTCCGTCAGCGTCTTCACCACCTGCGCCACAGTGGATCGCTTCTGTCCAATCGCGCAGTAAATGCAAATCAAATCGCCGCCGCGCTGGTTGATGATTGTGTCCAGGATGATTGCCGTCTTTCCCGTTTGCCGGTCGCCGATAATCAGTTCGCGCTGTCCGCGCCCGATCGGAATCATCGCGTCGATGGCCTTGATTCCCGTCTGCACCGGCTCGCGCACCGGCTGCCGGTCTAGGACGCCCGGCGCCAGCCGCTCGATGGGGCTGCGCTGCTTCGTCGCAATCGGCCCTTTGTCGTCCAGCGGCTCGCCGAGCGGATTCACCACGCGGCCAATCATTCCCTCGCCCACCGGCACGGACATAATCGTCTTCGTCCGCCGCACCGTATCGCCTTCGCGAATCGCCGTGTAATCTCCCAGCAGCACCGCGCCCACCTGATCTTCCTCCAGGTTCAGCGCGATTCCCGTCACTTCGTGCGGAAACGCCAGCATTTCCCCGGCCATGGCTTTGTCGAGCCCGTGGATGCGCGCGATTCCGTCGCCGACGGAGATCACCGATCCCACTTCCTCGACCGCCATCACCTGCTGATAGTTTTCAATCTGCTCGCGAATAATCTTTGTGATCTCGTCAGCCTTGATCGTCGCCATTCCTGCTCCTATTGCGATTCCAATCGCGTACGCAGCCGGTTGAGCCGTTCGCGCACCGATCCGTTATAAATTGTCGATCCAATTCTCACCGTCGTTCCGCCGATCAGC
>JASHRL010000083.1 GCA_030037355.1 Candidatus Acidiferrales bacterium
TGGCGCGTGCGCTCAAATAATCGCGCGTTTTCAATCGCGCTCGCAATCCGCGTGGCGAGCATCACCAGAATGCTCTGCTGGTCGGGAGTGAAGTAATCGACTTGCCGGCTTTCGATGTCGAGCACGCCAACGACGCGTCCTTGAAGCAGCAGCGGCACGGCCAGCTCCGAGCGGACCGCATCGAGCGCATTCAAATAGCGCGGATCTTTTCGAACGTCACTGACGCGCACAGGACGCGCGAGGGACGCAGCCGTGCCGATAATTCCCTGGCCGACGGGAATCTTCCAGTTCTCGACAACTTCCTGGCGATGCCCTATGGCAAAGCGAAAATTCAGCAAATGAGTATTCTCGTCGAGCAGCAGAACAGCGAAGATTTCGTAATCAATCAGCCGCTTGATTTGCGCCGCTGCGTGAGCCAACACTTCGTCGAGGTCCAGTGACGCATTGATTTCCTGGCCTATTTCGGCCATCGTCGCGAGGACTTCGGCGGGAAGCTCGGTGCTCTCGTTTAGTTTGGTTGGATCCATGTCTCTTGATTGGATGTCAATTTTGCACACCGCGACTCATGCGTTTGCGTGAGAAGAATCCATTATAACAGGGCGCTTCGAATTATCTCATACGGAAATGAGCGGAACGCGAATTGAATTTGCGTTGATCGCTTCGGCGAGGCCCCTCAGCGCGAATAAAGAAATGAATCTCACTTATTTTCCAGCGGCACGAGCTTGCTGGATGATCTTCACGCCTGAGCTCGTACCGATGCGCGTTGCTCCCGCGGCAATCATTTTCTTGAGCTCGTCGAGCGTGCGGATGCCACCAGCCGCCTTGACGCCCATCCTGGGCCCAACGGTCGCGCGCATCAATGCCACGTCTTCGACGGTCGCACCTCCCGGACCGAAGCCAGTGGAGGTTTTCACGAAATCGGCGCCCGCATTCTTCGCGGCGCGGCAAGCGAATTTCTTTTCGTCATTTGTAAGCAACGCATTTTCCAGAATGACTTTGCAAATCGCGCCGTTGCGATGGCATGCCTTGACGACGCTTCGAATATCCGACTCCACCCCGTCTAAATCTCCCGACTTAAGAGCGCCGATGTTGATGACCATGTCGATTTCACGAGCGCCCAATTTGATCGCTTCTTCAGCCTCGAATGCTTTTGCCGCCGTCAACGTCGCACCCAGAGGGAAGCCGACGACAGCGCATACTTTCACTTTCGAGCCGCGAACCAGCTTTGCAGCCAGGGCAACATAGGACGGATTTATGCAAACGGACACAAATCCGAAGTGGACAGCTTCTTTGCACAGCTGGCGAATTTGCGCGCTGGTCGCTTCCGGCTTCAGAAGCGTGTGGTCAATGAGTTTTGCAACCTCGCGCGCTTCACTCGAGCTTCGCACAATTAGTCACTCTTATCCGCCGGCACAGTTAAAACGCACACGTCCTTCAAGTTTCGATAGCGCTCGCCGAAATCGAGTCCATAGCCGACAACGAATTCGTTGGGAATCGTGAAGCCAACGTAGTCGGCCTTTACGTCATTGACGCGGCGAGAAGGCTTGTCGAGCAATGTTGCTATTTTCAGCGTTTTCGGCTTTCTCTCCATCAGAATCCGGCAAAGATAGCTGAGCGTGAGGCCCGTATCGAGTATGTCTTCAACGAGAACGACGTTGAGGCCCTGAATGCTGCTATCGAGGTCCTTGTTCAGGCGCACCTGGCCGGACGACTCCTTGCCTTTGCCATAGCTGGCCACGGCCATGAAGTCGATCGAGGTCTCCAGGTCGATTTCGCGGATCAAATCCGCGAGGAAAACGCAGGCGCCTTTCAACACGCCGATCAAGTGCACACGCTCTCCCGAAAAATCGCGCGAAATCTCGCGCGCGACATCGCGAACGCGCTTCCGGATCGCCGAATGACGCAGCAACACTTTCAGATTGCTCCTACTCTTGACCTTGGCGTGGGACCTTCGCACGGCGGTGGGCGGTTTTCGCCTCTCCTATCGAAAGGCGGCTAATCTATCGTAGGGGCGCGCGGATGACAAGCCGAACACAGCAAAACGACTCTTCGCTGAAACTGAAAATCAGGCGGGAGCGTCGATGCTCGCGCGGATCTGCTGCCAGCGCCGCGGCCGGCGTTTGGCGTCGAGAACTTTCTTTCGAATGCGAATCGATTGCGGTGTGATCTCCACAAATTCGTCGTCCGCGATAAATTCGATGGCCATTTCCAGAGTCAGAACGCGATGTGGCACCAGGCGAATCGCTTCATCGGCAGTCGAAGCGCGCATGTTGGTCTGTTTCTTTTCCTTCGTGACGTTGACGTCCATGTCTGCTTCGCGCGAATTCTCGCCAACAATCATGCCCTCATAAACTTCCGTCCCTGGGCCAACGAAGAGCTCGCCGCGCTCTTGCAGGTTCCACAGCGCGAATGCAGTGGTTTTGCCGGGTCTATCGGCAACAAGCGCACCGGTGTTGCGCGACGCCAGCTCTCCGGCGTATTCGGTCCAGCCATCGAACAGTGAGTGAAGCAGGCACGTGCCGCGCGTGTCCGTGAGAAGTTGCCCGCGCAGTCCGATTAACCCACGCGAGGGGATTCTGAATTCCATGCGTACGCGGCCGGATCCGTGATTCACCATCTTCCCCAGCTCGGCCCGGCGGCTACCGAGCGTTTCCATCACTACGCCGACGAAATTTTCGGGGCAATCGACGACCAGAAGCTCGACCGGCTCGAGCCGTCGTCCATTCTCCGTGCGTACCACGATCTCTGGCTTGCCGACCATGAGTTCATAGCCTTCGCGGCGCATCGTTTCAATCAGAATCGCAAGTTGCAGTTCGCCGCGCCCAAGTACGCGAAATGAGTCGGTCGAACCGGAATCTTCGACGCGAATCGAAACGTTTGTCAGCAGTTCCCTTTGCAAGCGGTCGCGAATGTCGCGCGAGGTGACAAACTGCCCTTCTTTCCCGGCGAGTGGAGATGTGTTGACGGTGAAAATCATCGCCAAGGTTGGTTCGTCGATCAGCAGCGGCTCGCACGGCGCGGGGTTTTCCAAGTCCGTGAGGGTTTCGCCGATCTGAATTCCCTCGACCCCAGCGATAGCCACAATGTCGCCGGCCGCGACTTCGTCCGCTTCGTCGCGCTCCAAACCACGAAACGTGAAAAGCTTGGTGATTACCGTCGAAACGATCTCCCCTGAAAGCTTCGCAATCCCCACCTCCGCACCACGGCGCAACGTTCCGTTGAAAACTCGGCCGATTGCGATGCGTCCGAGGAAATCGCTGTAGTCCAGATTCGTCACCTGAATCTGTAGGGCAGCGGAGGGATCTCCGCTCGGAGCAGGAATGGCGGAGATGATTGTTTCAAAGAGCGGCTGAAGATTCGCCGAGCCGTCATTCAGCTCACGGTGCGCAACGCCGGTCTTGGCGTTCGTGTAGAGCACCGGAAAATCCAGCTGGTCTTCGGTCGCATCGAGGTCGATGAAGAGATCATAGATTTCGTCGAGCACTTCCTTCGCACGGGCATCCGCGCGGTCGATCTTGTTCAGCACTACGATCGGCAGAAGCTTCGCCTGCAGCGCTTTTTGCAGCACGTAACGCGTTTGCGGAAGCGGCCCTTCGCTCGCGTCAACGAGCAAGAGGACGCCATCGACCATTCGCAACGCGCGCTCGACTTCGCCTCCGAAATCGCTGTGGCCGGGCGTGTCTACGATATTGATTTTCGTCTCGCGATAGAAGAGCGCCGTGTTCTTGGCCAAAATCGTAATGCCGCGCTCGCGCTCGAGGTCGTTCGAATCCATGACGCGCTCTGCCACGATTTGATTTGCACGAAAAATCCCGCTCTGACGCAGCATGGCATCCACGAGCGTCGTCTTGCCGTGGTCAACGTGCGCGATGATGGCAATATTGCGAATCGGTTGCTGCGGCATGCTAGTTCTATGCTACGCCTTTCTGTCTATTCGTTCTCCGCAATGGGCCGGCGAATCCAGCATGTCACGCATTCGACCGCAAGGACAACGCAATCTTCCGCTCCTGATGTTCCCGCTGAGTGCCTGAATCTTATCGGCGACTTTGAGGTACGGCAGAGGCGATGCGAATCGAAGCGTCAAAACGCTGGGCTAAAGCAAACTACACTTCCCACGCTCCGGCCGCTTGTTCTAATTTAGCACAACTGGGCGGAAAATGGCTGAGCTTGTCTGCAAGAGGTCTTTCGCGGATAGGGCGGTTACTCCACTCTGGACATTTCTGCATCGACGGTGACGACTCTGTTGACGCTCGAAAGCGCACACATTTCCACACGATTTCTCCCATTTTCTTTTGCGCGCTGCACCGCCGCATTGGCCGTGCGCAACAGAGAGGCTGCATTCGGAAATTCGTTGCGCCATGTCGAAAGGGCGCCAAGGCTGAGCGTCAAGTTGACCGGACCGGCGCTGGTGGGAACAGGTGCGGAACAAATTGTCTTGCGAATCTCTTCGGCTTTGTCCCTTGTCGCCACATTATCGCAGCCGGGCAGAAGAATCATGAACTCCTCGCTGGCCAGGCGGCCCACGGTATCGAATCCGCGCACAGATGTGAGGATGCGCCGAACTGCACCCTGTAAAGCCTCGTCTCCAGCGTAGATTCCCTTCGCGTCGTTTACGTGCCGGAAATTATCGAACGCAGCGAGCATGACGCCGAGCGGATGGAGCTCGCTGCGCGCGCGGTCCAGTTCGCGCTCCAGCGTGTCGAGCAGGACATCGCGGCTCCAGGCGCCGGTAAGCAAATCATGCGTGGATTTGAAGCGCACCAATTCGCGCGCTTGAATCAGATCGTCTTGCATTTTCAAAATGCGTTCGCCGATTCGCAGCCGCGCATGAAGCTCTGCAGGATCGTATGGTTTCGTCAGGTAATCATCCGCGCCCGATTGGAGCCCTTCGACGATGTCCTGTTGTTCGTTTCGCGCCGTCAAAAGAATTGCGTAAACGTACCTCTCCTCATGTCGCGCGCGCAATTTCCGGCATATATCCAGTCCGCTCAAGCCCGGCATCATCCAGTCCAGCAAAACCAGCCGAGGGCCTCCGCTGGATTGCAAAATGTTCCAAGCCGCGCCTCCATCTTCGACCATTTGGACATCGCAGCCCCACTTGTCGAGCAACTGGAGCAATATCATTCGCGATGCGCGATCGTCTTCCGCAAGCAAAACCCTCATTGGCCTGCCTCCTCGCATGCCGCCACCAAGAGCGGCTTTAGATGCGCGATCTCCTGTCGCAGAACAGCGAATTCCGTCGCCGCGCTGGAAAGGTCGCCACTACGTCCCATCTGCTCGAGTCGAGCGACGGATTCTGTGGCAAGTGGAGCAGCGAAGTTGCTCACAGCTCCTTTAAATGTATGCGCGGCGACATAGATTTTTCTTGCGTCGCCAGAATTCACGGCGCTCTCAAGATTCCCGATATGAGTCGCGAGCTCCGACAAAAATGTCTGCACCATCTCGGCGAGCAAATTTGCATCGCCGAGCATGTGCTTGAGTAGCTCCTCGCGATTCAATCGACAACCGCCCTGTTCCTCTGTGATCGTTCGGTTCAAGCGTTGGTCGTTAAGTGAATTCATCGTTGACCTCACTACTCCGGAGCCGTGCCAATCGGACCGGCCCCGTTAATCCGGCATAAAGACGCATCACCACCAAACCATTACATCGGCAAATCGCGGGAATGGTTAAGCTAAAACAGATTCTTCGCGGCTGGAAAAGATCAGTTAGCAGAGATTCTCACAAATCGTAAAACCTTTGGTTCATTACGGCACATTTCGAAGAGCGTGGAATCCAAGTCATGGTAGTCGAAAGGACTGAGCGTTTCGCTGGGGTCAATTTGGAATATCTCTGCCCACGAAACTGCAAAATAATCTAAACTCCAACGCGGACTGGCATAGGCTTGGCCTAATTCAAGCACAAGGAATGACGGAAAGGATCAGACATGAGTAAGGACTTCTCTGAATCGGAACACAAGCTTTCGCGCCGCAGCCTTCTTGGTGCACTACCCGCGACTGCCGCAGGATTGGCACTGGATTCTCTCGCCGCTAAGGCCGCACCTCAACATTCGAAGGAAGACGTCATCAAGGCGGAGCATAATCAAAGCGTTACGAATCCAATCGGACCCGCCAATGCCGCGCTGAGCCAGGAAAATCCCAATTCTGTCTTACCGCCGCCTACGGATCACGGAGAGGTTCCCGCGTTCAAGTACCCTTTTGCGTTTTCTCATAAGCGAGTCCAGGATGGCGGTTGGGCGCGGCAAGTTACCGTCGAGGATTTTCCGGTTTCAAAATCGATTGCTGGCGTGAATATGCGCCTGACGTCTGGTGGAATTCGCGAGCTTCACTGGCACAAGGCCGCGGAATGGGGAATCATGCTCTACGGGAAGGCGCGCATTACGGCAGTCGATACAGGCGGAGAGGCATTTGTGGATGATGTGCGCGAAGGCGACATTTGGAACTTCCCTTCCGGCATTCCGCATTCCATTCAAGGGCTTGCGCCGGATGGCTGCGAATTTCTCTTGGTCTTCGACGATGGCGCATTCTCTGAATACAATACGACCTCCCTCACCGATTTGCTGGCGCATACGCCGACCGGCGCGCTCGCGAAAAGCTTTGGAATTTCTCGCGACGCTCTCTCCACGATCCCGGCCTTCGAGCGCTATATCTTTCAAGGCAAGGTTCCCGGTCTGCTGGAAACCGACCTGCGCGGCGCGACGGGCCGTATGGGCCGCTCGAGGCCTTTCGACTTCCACTTCGCGCAAATGGAACCGAACAAACGTACGCGCGGAGGCGAGGTGCGCATCGTGGACTCCAAGAATTTTCCCGCCTCAACGACCATCGCCGCCGCGCTCGTCACCGTTCATCCCGGCGGCATTCGAGAATTGCATTGGCATCCGAATGCAGATGAATGGCAGTACTACATCAAGGGCAGCGCGCGAATGACTATCTTCGCTACCGGCGCGCGCGCACGCACGATGGATTTGCAGAAGGGCGATGTGGGGTACATCGAGAAGACACTTCCACACTACATCGAAAACACGGGCACAACGGATTTGTCATTTCTGGAAATGTTTCGCAGTGACCATTATGAAGATATTTCGCTATCAAATTGGCTGTCGCATACGCCGCCGGAGCTGGTGATGCAGCATCTCGGTTTTGATAAAGCTACGTTCGATGCGATTCCGAAAGAAGAGATTGTCGTAATGCCCCAGTAGCGAGACACGAGAGCAAACTCGCGTCTCGCGGGTAGAATTCGTGGCTGCTCACACAATTCGGCAACCGCGCAAGCGGATTCAAGCTGCCGGGGTGTAATTCTTCTTGAACTCGTCGAACTTTTCGAGAAATCTGTCGATGTCCGCTTTTTGCAGATAGTACGGCGTCGAAAGCCGGATCTTGTAGGGCCCTCCGCCGCGAATTCGAATCTTGCTCTGCTCCCACAGAGCTTTTTCGATGTCGCCGATATGAATCGGCGGCGTGTTCACGGAAACGATAGCGCAGCGATATTGTGCGTCGAGGCCCGTGATGTTTTCCGCGCCACGCTGCTGCATCTGCGACCAAATATAATTGTTCAAGTCGCGATTGCGTTTTTCGATGCGCGCCATGCCGATCTGATTGGCGAATTCCACCGAGGCGCGCAGGCCGGCAAGAGAACCGACGTTGGAAGAGCCGAGACGCTGGAAGCGCTCGGCGCGAATCTTGGGGTCGTCCCAGCCCGCCGTCGTCACGGTGCTCCACATGCGGTCAATCATTTCGTCGCGCACGTAAAGAAAGCCAGTGCCCTTGGGCGCCATGAGCCATTTGTGCGGACTGGAGCCGTACATGTCGCAGCCAATGTCTTTGATATTGAGCTGCATCATGCCCGTAACCTGTGCGCCATCCACCATCGACACAAGGCCCTTTGTTTTCGCCAGCGCGCAAATTTGCTTCACAGGCTGAATAACGCCTGTGGTCGTGGTGATGTGGCTCGTGAAAAGAACGCGAGTGCGCGGCGTAATGGCGTCGTTGATGCGATTGAGAAGGTCGTCGGTGTTCGTCAGAGGCTGAGGAATTTCGTAATGCTTGACGACAATGCCGTAACGCTTGGCGCGGAGATTCCAAGGCTCCTGGCCGCTCGGGTGCTCCTGATCGCTCATCAGAACTTCATCGCCAGCATTCATGTCCAAACCATTGGCCATGAAATTGTTGGCTTCTGTAGCATTCCGAACGAAGGCCAGCTCGTCACGAGTCACGCCGATGAACTGCGCCAGCGGATCGCGGTATTCGTTCCACGGGCCGTAGCCCCAG
Organism: Candidatus Acidiferrales bacterium; assembly: GCA_030037355.1. Lineage (GTDB taxonomy): Bacteria > Acidobacteriota > Terriglobia > Acidiferrales > UBA7541 > DAHUXN01. Next base: position 8,265 of record JASHRL010000083.1, read on the forward strand.
ATGGGATAATCCTCGGGGTCGGTTTGCGCCATCGCATTGGCGACATGATCCGTATCGAACACCGCCTTCAATACAGGCAGCGGACACGAGCCGACCGTTCCGTTGTTCAGATAAACTTCGTCCTCCGGAATAATGAACTGCTGACGAATCTGCTTCCAATATTCATCTTCACTCTGATCGAATACTTCCCCGCGCGGCAGCGGCGGCGCCTCAAAATTGAATTGTTCCGCAAGAACGGCGCGGCTCAGCGCCGGAAGAGTTGCAACACCCGTGACTGCAAGCGCACTTTGCAGGAAGCTTCTGCGATCCATCGGCATTCCTCCTGTGGCATCACGATGAACGAATGCGGGGATAATATGCGTCTCGGCGGCGAATAACAAGAGATTCGCTTCGGGAGGCGACTGCACTAAACTGTCCGGTCTGGAAATAGCGCAAAGACAGGGAGAGGTGCCTATGCCGACATTGCTTTCGCAGCCGACGCGCATCGAATCTGCGGGCAATAAACCGAAGATCATCGACGAATTCGTCGGCCACGTGAATTCGCAAACGACGGCGGTGAGTGTGGCGCACATGCGAAGCCCGGAGGGTTGGATCGAGCCGGGGCAGACCCCAGAATTCGACGAATATACCCTCGTCCTGAAAGGAACTTTGCGCGTGAAGCACAAGGGCGGAATCCTGGATGTGAAGGCCGGGCAGGCGGTCATCGCGCATCATGGCGAATGGGTGCAATACTCGACGCCGGGCGGAGCGGAGTATATTGCTATCTGCCTCCCAGCATTCGCGCCGGAGGCGGCTCACAGGGATGCGGAGTGAATTTCTGGGAAAACGAGACGAAGGGCTCTCAATGAAACGATCTCTCACCGCCGAATCGCTGAGGAATGTGACGCAACGGCTCGCGCAAGCTCAGGCCGCGCTCGCGAAACGCTATCCCGGCGACACACGCGCCAGGCAGCCGGTTCACATCCTTTATGGCGGAGCGCATCTATTTCGGTCCGATATTGTGCGGCGAATGGGCGAAAAGGCGATTCAAGCGCTCGATGAATTCGCTCCGGATTTTGTAACGTTCGGGCAGGCTCTCGGTCTTCCGCGCTCCGAGATCATCTATGCGCGCGTGCGCGAGAAACTGCAGCGCGAGCCTGTGGAAGATTACGGCATAGACTTCGAAGATGGATACGGCCACCGCTCAGACGATGAAGAAGACGGTCATGCGCGCGCGGCTGCCGAGCACGTCGCCGCGGCGAAGGAGCGGTCCGAGTTGCCGCAGTTCATCGGCATACGCATCAAGCCGCTGAGCGACGAATGCCGCGAGCGAGCCCTGCGCACGCTGGATATCTTCCTGACGGCGCTTGCCGAAAAAACCGGCGGTGCGCTGCCATCAAATCTCTCCGTGACGCTGCCCAAAGTCTCAATGCCGGATGAGGCCGGAACTCTCGCAGACGCGCTGGAAATACTCGAAGTGAAGCTTGGGCTTCCCGTCGGGAGCGTGCAGATTGAGTTGATGATTGAGACGACGCGAGCCATTTTGAACGAGAGCGGCGAAAACAATCTGTTGCGTCTCGTTTCAGCCGCGCGAGGCCGATGCGTGGCGATGCATTTTGGCCCTTACGATTACACGGCGATCCTGGGCATCATCGCGGCATACCAAAACCTGGCGCATCCAGCATGCGATTTCGCGCGCGGCATGATGCAAGTGGCGCTCACAGGCACAGGCATTCGCCTCGCCGACGGCCCCACGATGCTGATGCCCATCGCGCCGCACAGCACCGTGAAAGAGGGTGCGCCGCTCTCGTCGCAGCAAAAGGACGAAAATCGCCGCACCGTCCGCGATGCGTGGAAACTTCACTATGACAATATTCGCCGCTCGCTTGCGGCCGGCTTTTATCAGAGCTGGGACTTGCATCCCGCGCAGCTTCCTGCGCGTTATGCCGCTGTTTATGCTTTTTTCCTCGAAGAACTCGACGCGGCCGCGGAACGGTTGAAAAATTTCATCGCCAAGGCGATGCAGGCCACGCGCGTCGGCGCCGTTTTCGATGATGCGGCGACAGGACAGGGGCTTTTGAATTATTTTGTGCGTGCGGTGAATTGCGGCGCGATTCTGGAAGCACAGGCAGAACGAGTCACTGGACTGACATCGAGCGAACTGCGCGGAGGATCGTTCTCGAAAATTCTGGCCGAGCGGCAAAGATAGCTTTTCGGGCGCGCGTCCGGCGCCGACGGGTAAGTTTCGAGGCTGACGACAAGCGTATGAACGAAATCAATCCACACTTTGGCGAGCATGCCGAGCTTCGCCGCTCGATTCGCGAATTGTGCGCGCGATTTCCCGGGGAATATTGGCAAAAGCTTGAAGAAAAATCCAGCTACCCTGACGAATTTGTCAGAGCGCTCACCGAAGCAGGCTGGCTCGCTGCGCTGATTCCGGAAGAATACGGTGGCTCTGGCCTGGGACTCACGGAAGCGTCAGTGATTCTCGAAGAGATCAACCGCTCGGGCGCAAACTCGGGTGCATGCCATGCACAGATGTACATCATGGGCACATTGCTGCGTCACGGCTCCGCAGAACAGAAGCGGGCATATCTTCCGAAAATCGCTTCGGGCGAATTGCGCCTGCAATCCTTCGCCGTCACCGAACCAACGACGGGCACGGACACAACGAATACGAAAACATTCGCGGAACGCAAGGGCGACCGTTATATCGTCAACGGTCAAAAAGTATGGATTTCGCGCATGCAGCACACCGACCTGATGCTATTGCTCGCGCGGACGACGCCGATGAACGAAGTGGCGCGAAGGACAGAGGGATTGTCCGTTTTCTTGGTGGACCTGCGCGCAAGAAACGGCGGACAAATGCGTGTGCGGCCGATTCGCAATATGGTCAATCACGAGACGAATGAGGTTTTTTTCGACAACTTCGAAATTCCAGCGCAGAACCTAATCGGCGAAGAAGGAAAAGGGCTGCGCTACATTCTCGATGGAATGAACGCGGAACGAATCCTCATCGCCGCCGAATGTATCGGCGATGGCTATTGGTTTATCGATAGGGCGCGCAAGTACGCCAGCGAGCGGATTGTTTTCAATCGGCCCATCGCGCAAAATCAGGGTGTGCAGTTCCCAATCGCGCGCGCTTACGCCAACGTGCTCGCAGCGGACTTGGTGCGCTACGAAGCTGCGGCGCAATTCGACAACAGCAAACCGTGTGGTGCTGCGGCGAATGTGGCAAAACTGCTCGCGGCCGACGCTTCGTGGGAGGCCGCGAACGTATGTTTACAAACGCATGGAGGATTCGGCTTCGCCGCAGAATACGACGTCGAGCGAAAATTCCGCGAGACGCGCCTCTATCAAGTGGCGCCCATCTCGACGAATATGATTCTTTCGTATCTCGCCGAGCACGTGCTGGAAATGCCGCGCTCGTTTTGAATTGGATTCGAACCATGAAGAAGAATCGCATCGAATGATGAGCACTCCTGAATCACAAAATCCTCTTCCGCTGGACGGTCTTCGCGTTGTGGCGCTGGAGCAAGCCGTTTCGGCTCCGTTTTGCTCGCGGCAACTGGCAAATTTGGGAGCCGATGTCATCAAAGTCGAGCGTCCGGACGGAGGCGATTTCGCGCGCGATTACGATGGCGTGCTGAAAGGACTCTCCGCTTATTTCGCATGGCTGAATCGCGGCAAGCGCAGCATCGTGCTTGACTTGAAACAAAGCCGCGATCTCGCGATTCTTTCAAAACTGATCGAGCGTGCCGATGTTTTCCTGCATAATCTGATTCCTGGAGCCGTTGAGCGATTTGGGTTCGGTTATGAACAGCTTGCCGCGCGA
>JASHRL010000084.1 GCA_030037355.1 Candidatus Acidiferrales bacterium
CTCGACGCGCAGGAGGTCGACGCACCCTACGGAGTGCAGATTGTGCGCATCGATCCACAAGAGCTTCGTGTACATCTTGTGCCGCGCGATAATTCTCCATGAACGATTCTGCGCATTTCGTGTGCTAGACTGTGAAGCCCAGCGAATCCTGGATTTTTTCGGACTCATGCCCAAAGAGCTCTTCGGCACAGACGGTATTCGCGGAATCCCCGGCAAGTATCCACTCGATGATGCGACGCTATTTCGCGCCGGTGTTGCGCTGGGAGAGTATCTCGCCGGCCACCGCGAAGCGAATAGACACCTGCGCGTGCTGATCGGCATGGACACGCGAGAATCGGGTACTGAAATGGCCGCGCGCATCGCGCAAGGCCTGCGCGCCGGCGGAGCCGAGCCCGTCTTCGCGGGAATTTTGACGACGCCCGGCGTTGCGTACCTTGTGCGCCTCGAGGATTTTTCTGCCGGGGTGGTCATCTCCGCTTCGCACAATCCCTACCACGACAACGGCGTGAAGCTGATTTCATCGCGAGGAATGAAATTCCCGGACGAAGCCGAAGCGCAGATCGAAACGCGCATCCTCGCAGCGCAGGGGGAGAAATCAGTCGTGCCGGAGGCCAAACCGGAGGGTTTTCCCGCAGCCGAGGCGATTCATCAGGATTATCTTGCGGCGCTGCGGACGAAACTCTTCGGGAAGAAAGATCTGCGCGGGATGAAGATGGTGCTGGATTGCGCGAATGGCGCGGCGAGCGCGCTGGCGCCGGAACTTTTCCGGTCGCTCGGCGCTGATGTGATCGCAATTCACAATGATCCCGATGGCCGGAACATCAATGCAGACTGCGGATCGTTGCATCCGAAGAAGATGCAAGAAAAGACAGTCGCGACGGGTGCGGATCTGGGCGTGGCATTCGATGGCGATGCGGACCGCGCGGTATTTTCCACGGCGAGCGGGCGATATGTGGATGGCGACGGAGTTCTTTTTGTGTGCGCACGGTATATGAAAAAATCAGGCGCGCTCAAAGGCGATGCGGTCGTGGGGACATCGATGGCGAATCTGGGACTCGAGCGTGCGCTAGGGCGCGAAGGATTGCGACTGGTTCGCGTGCCCGTGGGCGATCGCTACGTTCTCGAAGAGATGATTCGCAGCGGAGCGAATCTGGGCGGCGAACAATCCGGGCACATTATTTTCCTTGACGATTCGAGCGCGGGCGACGGCATGCTGACGGCGGTGAAAATGGCGTCGCTTGTTTCCATCGAGGGGAAGCTGGATCAACTCATCAGTGATTTGAAGATTTTTCCGCAGAAAATCGTGAACGTGCGAGTCCGCTCGAAGCCATCGCTCGATTCGCTTCCTCCTGTTTCGGCAGCAATCGCAGAAGCAGAAAAATCGCTCGGCGATTCCGGGCGTATCGTCGTGCGATATTCAGGCACGGAGCCTCTGGCGCGAGTGATGGTCGAAGCGGAGCGCGCGCAAGACGTAGAACGCTATTCGGATTCGATTGCTTCGGCCATTAAGTCTGCAATTGGCTCGAACTAAAACCGCGCATTACCCCGCACGCGTGCGATAGCGCCGCCCCCAAATACAAAATTATTGCGTTTTATTGGCGAACCGGTAAATTACTCGCAACTCAAAAAGTCTCTCCGAGGTGCAAAGTTATGAAGCTGAGATCGCTCCTGTCCTTGGCGGCATGCGGATTGTTTGTCACAGTCCCGGCGTGGGGAAAGCCGCGGCTCCAAGATCAAGGCGGCGCGGCCTATCCGAATACGACGGCTGGGCTTGAGCAGCTTGTTTGGGACATGGTTGGCGCGCAGAAAGGCGGAGGACAAGCCGGTCTCGCGCCGTATCTGCAGACGCTCACGCTGCCGGATAGCGCAGGCTGGTTCGCGAAGGTCTTCGGCGCTGACAATGGCCGGCAACTGGCGGTTTTCTACGACGCGTGGTCTGACGAGCGGAACGCGCAAATCTCGGGAGACCTTGCGCGCGCCATCGCCGCGCAAATGGCAGACGTCGCCGCATTGGAATTTGAAAGGCCGGGAGAGCCGGGCACGACGAACAAGGACGACTATTTTCTAAGCTTACGGCAACAGCCGGAGCCGCTTTACGTCGTCGTGTTCAAAGGCGAGAACGGCGCGGGGATGCGATGGGCGTATTTCGTTTACGACCGCGGAACGTTCCGGTATCTGGGGCCGCTTGCCGATCTGCGCTTGCTCGGCGCGAGCGCGGTTGCACGACCGACAGAGAATGCCAGCGCCTCGAACGCGGAGGAAAACCCGGCAGCTGAGCTGCCGAAACGTGTTCACATCGATGGCGATGTCATGCAGACCCATTTAGCACACCGCGTGGATCCCGTGTACCCGGCGGATGCGTTGAAAAACCGGCTGGAAGGCACCGTTGAGGTTCATTGCGTGATCGCGCCCGATGGGTCGGTGCAATCCGCCGACGCGGTCGAAGGCAATCCTATTCTTGCGAATGCCGCGGTCGCGGCGGTCAAGCAATGGCGCTTCCAACAGGTACTGCTCAACGGCTCGCCGGTTACCGTCGAGACGACGATGACCGTGAACTTCCATCTGGCGCCGCAAGCGGCGGCAGCGAGCCAGGCAGCGCCAGCCGCAGCCAGCGCTTCGATTCCCAGCTACCCAGAATCTTCCGGCGGATTGACAAAAATGATGAAGGAGATTCTGGATATGGCGAAACGCGGAGACAGCGCCGGACTGAGCGCTTACTACAATGCGCTGATCCTGCCGAATCCGGATTCCTGGTTTGCGTCACAATTCGGGAGTGGAGATGGAACTCGCTTTGCGAGCGATTACGGCCGCTATAGCGACAACATAGCGGAGATATTCACGAACACACTGGAGCCGGGCGCAGGCATGAAATTCGATCACGTAGAAGTGATTCGATTCAAAGACGCGTGCGATCCGAACGCCAGTGAATCCGAATACCCCATACTGGCCGCGAGGGAGCAGCAATCCACGCCGCTCTACGAAGTGAGGTTCGTAAAAGACACGACTTACCACTGGCTGTTTCCTTTTGCGTATGTGGATGGCGGGTTTCGCTACCTGGGAGATTTGACCATCGTTGCGCCAAAGAACCAAATCGCGTTGCCGGAATCGGCCGATGGTTCGCGGCCGAATGTCCAGTATCCGAAAGTGATCCGTCAAGTTGCGCCGATTTATCCGAGCGGATTCGGCGAAAGGCGGGACAACGGCATGGTGAAATTGTGGGGCGTGATCGGCACGGACGGCACGGTGAGCAACCTGCACGTCATTCAAGGGACCTGCGCGTTTGCAAAAGCGACGATTGATGCGTTCAAGAAATGGCGGTACACGCCGCTGATGGTCAATGGCAAGCCGCAGGAAATGTACTATCCGTTTGAGTTCGGATATACGCCGGGGCGATAGCAAGCAGCTATACGCGAGTCACCCTTACAACTCACTCCCGGTGCGCGTCAGTGCAATAACATGTGGCACGAGCGAATTAGGATGCGGCTGAGACTGCCTCAGCCTTCAAGGGGCCAAGTGGACGGCTCACATTCCTCGCAGGCAATTTCGATCTGCTCAAGGGCCTTCAGAATCTCGGGAATGCTGGGCGGCTCGGCATTGTTCGCAAAGATCCACTTCGCATAAAGCTCGCCGTAACGATCCGCGACAAAAACCGCCTGCCGCGGCAATCCATCCGGGCCCGTCGCTTCATCGCCCAAGTAGCGGACGACGGAGCGCCCGGTTGAGTCAACTCCGGCGATGATCTCCGGAGGGAGCGTCGCGGGTAGGTTCGCAGCGGGAGTTTTGGAAAAGACAATCAGACCAATGGCGTCTTTGCTCTTCCAATCGGCAGCGTGAGCGACGACCTCGTGAATGAACTTCCAGGAGCTGGGCGAATCAGCGTGAAGAAAAGCAATGACGCGATTGCGTTTCTGTTTGAAATCCCAAGACGAGATGCTACGGCCATCAAAAGTGCGAAGGGTTAAAGCGGGAATCTGGTGACGAAGGTTGATCGAGTTTTGCATAAATTATCCTAGCCAACAGCTCAGTTTACCACTCCGGGGCACTCGCGGAATTAGAAAGAAAAGCCGGTGTCCTCGAAGGAACACCGGCTTGGATTGCCTGTTAGGACTAACTGGTTGCCCGGGCTATGGTTCAGCTACAGCCGGAGGTGCTGCCGCAATTCTCGCATTTGTAGCAGCTTCCGTTTGGCGTCATGAGCATGCCGCACTCGGAGCATGAGGGAGCATCGTCAATGGCCGCACGCGGGCGAGATTTATCCAATTCCGGTGGCCTTGCGACGACCGCAGGCACCTCTGGAACTGCCGCCTTCGGCGCGGGTGCATCCTCGGGCTCATCCGTCTGGACCAGATAGTCGCTGGAGATGAACTTCCCGCCGAGCCAGCGACCGATGTAGTCGATGATGGACTTGGCATAAGGAATCTGGCGATTGCCGGTGAAGCCGGAGGGTTCAAAGCGCGCGTTGACGAATTTATCGATCAGCGCCCGCAGCGGCACGCCGTATTGCAGCGCGATGGAAACGGAAAGCGCGAAGCCGTCCATGATGCCTGAGAGCGTCGAGCCTTCCTTGGCCATCTTGATGAAGATCTCGCCGGGGGCGCCGTCGTCGTACATGCCGACGGTCAAGTAGCCCTCGTGGCCGCCGACGTTGAATTTGTGCGTGATGGAGCGGCGCTCGTTGGGCAGCTTCTTGCGTCCGGCGCGGAAAAGCTCCTGCTGGGCCGGAACGGCGGCTTCTTCCTTTGCCGGCGCTCCGGGCGCGACAGCAACTGCCGCAGGCGCCTCGGTTTTCTTGCCGCCAGCGGCGGAAAGCGGCTGCGAGCGCTTGGAATTGTCGCGGTAAATCGCGACAGCCTTCAATCCAAGCTTCCACGATTCGATGTAGGCTTGCATCACGTCTTCCACCGTGGATTCTTCAGGCATGTTGATGGTCTTCGAGATCGCGCCAGAGAGAAACGGCTGCGCCGCTGCCATCATCTTGAGATGGCCGCGCCAGGCGATGGAACGCCCTCCGCCGGCAGGCGCAAGCGAGCAATCGAACACAGGCAAATGCTCCAGCTTGAGCGCGGGCGCGCCCTCGATCGTGCCGTGATGATCGATCCAATCGACGATGAGTGATGTTTCTACATCGGAATACCCGAGGCGCATGAGCGCCATGGGCACAGTGTTGTTGACAATCTTGATGACGCCGCCGCCGACCAGGCGCTTGTGCTTCACGAGCGCGAGATCCGGCTCGATGCCCGTCGTATCGCAATCCATCATGAAACCGATGGTGCCCGTAGGAGCGAGGACGGAAACCTGGGAATTGCGGTAGCCGAACTTTTCGCCGTGCTCGACGGCATCGTCCCAGGATTCGCGAGCCGCGCGCAGCAACTGCGGCTGCACGTTTTCTTCCTTGATCGGACGCAGAGAATCGCGGTGCATGCGCATCACGCCGAGCATGGGTTCGCGGTTCTTTGCATAGCCGGAGAACGCGCCCAAGCGTTCGGCGATGCGCGAAGATTGCGCATAAGCCTCGCCGGTCATGAGCGCGGTTACGGCGCCGCACATATCGCGGCCCTGGTCGGAATCGTAAGGAATGCCGAGCGAAAGCAGCAGCGCACCGAGATTAGCGTAGCCAAGACCGAGCGGCCGGAAATCGTGCGAGTTCTGCGCGATTTTCGGCGTCGGGTAGCTGGCGTTGTCGACCAGAATCTCCTGAGCCGTGATGGTCACGTCGACGGCATGACGAAAACCTTCGACATCGAGTTGCCCGTTGGCTCCGAGGAATTTCAGCAGATTGAGTGAGGCGAGATTGCATGCTGTGTCGTCGAGGAACATGTATTCGGAGCACGGATTCGAAGCATTGATGCGATCGGTCGTCTTGCAGGTGTGCCAGCGATTCACGGTCGTATCGTATTGCATCCCCGGATCGCCGCAATGCCACGCGGAATCGGCCATGCGCTGCAGCAAATCGCGGGCGCGGAATTTTTCGACGGGCTTGCCATCGGTGACGTTCCGCGTCCACCAGTCGCGATCTTCCTCGACGGCCTGCATAAATTCGTCAGTGACGCGCACGGAGTGATTGGCATTCTGGAAAAAGATCGAGCCGTAGGCTTCGCCGTCGATGGACGCATCGTAACCCTGCTCGATGAGCACCTGCGCCTTGCGCTCTTCCTTCATTTTGCAGTCGATGAATTCGGGGATGTCCGGATGGTCGACATTGAGGATGACCATCTTCGCGGCGCGGCGCGTTTTGCCGCCGCTCTTGATGACGCCGGCGAAAGCGTCGAAGCCCTTCATGAAGCTCACCGGGCCGGAAGCGATGCCGCCGCCAGAAAGAGTTTCTTTGCTGCCACGAAGAGTTGAGAAATTCGTGCCCGTACCTGAGCCCCACTTGAAGAGCATGCCTTCGGTCTTGGCCAGATTCATGATGGAATCCATGCTGTCTTGGACCGAATTGATGAAGCATGCGGAGCACTGCGGCTTGGCCTGCACGCCGACGTTGAACCACACGGGCGAATTGAAGGCCATCTTCTGCTCGACGAGCAAACTGGTCAGCTCATCGCGAAATGCAGCCTGCGAATCGGCGGAGGCAAAATAGCCGCCCTGCTCCCCCCAATGGACAATCGTGTCCACGACGCGGGCGATGAGTTGCCGCACGGAGCCTTCACGCTCCGGTGTGTTGGGCTTGCCGTGAAAATACTTCGATGCCACGATGTTGGTGGCCGTCTGCGACCATGACTTGGGGACTTCGATATTCTCCTGGCGGAAGATAACCTGGCCCTTTTCGTTCCCAATTTGGGCCGTGCGTCGCTCCCATTCGACAGCGTCGAACGGCGCCACTTTTCCATCTGTGAAGTAGCGATGGAATTCGAGACCACCGGAAATTGTCTGACGATTTTGCTGCCCGATTCCCACTTTTGTTCCTAGCTGCCCCGTTAAAGCTGCTCTTGCTTCCGCCATGTTCTCCGCCTCCGCGCAGGCAGTACTGCCGCTGATGTTTTTGCCGGACTGAGGCGGGCGGTTGCTTGACTCATTATACCGCACTCCCACGTGCCCGGCGTTGATGGCGCCACGATTTGTGTTAGCGCCTTGAAACTCATCCAGAAAAAAGAAAAAGGGAAAGCTCCGCACGCAAGGTTCTACACGGCGATTGCGTTCGGGCGACTTGCCCTCTTTGTCGTCGGTATTGAACCCGGGTAAGGCGCCGCAGATTTTTTTCGATTGCGATGGCCTGCGGGCCGTACCGCGATCCCCCGAATCTGGGAGCGCAGTATTACCGGGTTGTGGAAAACGTGTCAAGGGAAAATCGCAACGACACCACAAAAAATTGTGGTCGGGGTGTCGAAGTCGTCTATAGGTGGTGGTTATTGCCGGGATTCTCTGGCATGTGGCGTGCTGCGGCGAGTTCTTGCGTAATACTCGACGAAAGCCTCAGACGAACCGAACGTACTGTCTCGTTTGACTTTGCGGAAGTTACTCGTAACGCAGCGCGTCGATGGGATCGAGCTTCGCGGCCTTCATCGCCGGCCAGACACCAAAAACCAGACCGACACCGACGGAAACAGCGATGCCGACGACGATGGCCCAAATTGGCACAACGGCCTTCATAGAGGTAACGTAAGGGACAATCATCACAAGGCCGCTGAAGATTAAGACGCCGAGAACGCCGCCGGAACCTGTGAGCGTCATGGCTTCAAACAGAAATTGCCAGGTGATATCGCGGCTCCGTGCACCGATGGCTTTGCGCACACCGATTTCGCGCGTGCGTTCGGTGACGCTGACAAGCATGATGTTCATCACGCCCACGCCGCCGATCAGCAAACCAATGGAACTGAGAACGATCAGTACCAGCGCGACGCCACCGATAATCTGATTAAATTGCTCCTCTTCTTGAACCTGCGTGGTGATGGAGAAATTATCGGGAGCGCTGTAAGGAACCTTGCGGCGGCGGCGCAGAACTTCGCGAGCCTCGTCGACGGCCTGATCCACTTTCCCGTGGCGAGCGAGGATGCGAAAACCGTTATCCTCCGCTGATGGGAACATTTCCTTGAAGGTGTAATAGGGAATGACGACGCGGACATCCTGGTCGTTCATGCCGAAACCGCCGGGCGGCTTTATGAAAACGCCGATCACGTGAAAATCTGAGCCATCGAGTTCGACCAGTTTGCCGACGGCATCTTCCGCAGTTGGGAAGAGCGCCGTAGCGATGTTTTCACCAAGGACGACGACTTTTTCGCGATGATCGTTTTCGGATTCTGTGAAGAATCGTCCCGCGCGCAGCGACGCGTTACCGTAGACGTCCATATACGCCGGGAATGTCCCGCGAAACTCCATGTTCTGGACCTGATTTTTGCCGTAGCGAGCAGTATGCGCTTGACTCCAATTGAAGAGGGAAATGGCGATCTGCTGAACGGACGGGCAAGAGATGAGAATCGCCTGGCCGTCAGCAAGCGTGAGCGGCGGGCGTTCGCGCACCTGCTTCGAGGGCCGGCCGACCGTGGGGCCCTGGTCGAAGCGATCGATATAGGCAGTATCCGCGCCATAGCCTTCGATCGTCGCGTTGACCGTGGCCTTGAAGCCGGTGATCAGAGCGGAGACGATGATGATCACTCCCACGCCGATAACGACGCCGAGGACGGCAAGAATGCTGCGCGTCTTGTGGCTGCGCAGAGTGTCGAAGGCCAGGGCCAGATTTTCGCGAAGATCCTGTTTCATGATGCGCTCAAGCTAAGCCTCGGCGCGCAACGCCTCGATCGGGTCGAGACGCGATGCGCGGACCGCTGGATAGATCCCAAAAAACAGGCCCACACCGGTTGAAAGGCCCAGAGCAATCAGTACGGCCTGAAGGGGCGTGGAGATGGGCAACGGCGAAACCGCGCGCACGAGCATGGCGATCGCCAATGCCAGCAGAATGCCGAGTATGCCGCCGGTCGCCGAGAGAATGGACGACTCCATCAAGAATTGCAGGACGATGTGCCGACGCCGGGCGCCGAGCGACTTGCGCAAGCCGATCTCGCGGGTGCGCTCGGTGACGCTAGCGAGCATGATGTTCATAATCACAATGCCGCCGACGACGAGGAAAACACTGGTCAGCCAGACGGCGATTCCAAAAAGATTTCCCGTAAGACTCTTCCACAGGTCCGTGATGGAAGAAGGTTCGATGATGCCGAAATTGTCCGCGTCCTGGACGCGTACATGCCTGCGGGCGCGCAGAAGGACGCGCGCTTCGTCCTCGGCGGCGGGCATCGCATCGGTGGTGAGCGCTTCGACGAAAAGTGTGATCGAATCGTCGGCGGTCATGAAGACGGTGCGGTAGGTCGTGAGCGGCAGCATCACGAAGCTATCCTGCGTCTGGCCTAGAAGCGTTCCAAGCGCTTTGGCTGTTCCGATCACCTGACATTGTTGCGAACCAACGCGCAGTTCGCGGCCAAGCGGGTCAACGCCGGGGAAAAGATGCGTGACCAGATCATTTCCGATGAAGCAGACCGGCGTGCGGTGATCTTCGTCGGCCTGGGTGAAGAACCGGCCGCTGGCAATGTCAAAATCGCGAACCTCGGCGAACTGCGGCGTCGCACCAATGACGGTAACATCTTCCATTAGTTGCTCATCACGATGCACGTCCTGGACGGTGTTTTCCTCCGCAGCGACGCGCCGGGCGTAGCGCAGATTGTCCTTCAGCGCGTCGTAGTCTTCCATACGAAGCGGCGGACGCTTATCGGCTTTCAGAAAGTCGTCGTAGTTGGTGATGATGCCAATGCGGTCGATGACAAAAGCGTTCGAGCCAAGGTTGGCAATCTTGGTAGCGACGTAGAGATTGAGACCGTTGAGAACGCTCATGACGGAAACGAGCGTGGTGACGGCGAGAATAACGCCCAAAAGCGTCAGGAAGCTTCGCAGTTTGTGGGCGCGCAGAGTATCAAACGCGAGGTTGGTCGCCTCACGCAGAGATATCGCCGCCTGACGCCAGCCGAGCTTCAGTTTTGTGTTGTCCGGCATCCAA
>JASHRL010000085.1 GCA_030037355.1 Candidatus Acidiferrales bacterium
CGAAGGCTAAGAAATTCTTCAAGGCGGCAAACGCCGAAGATTTCCACAGCCCTGTGGAAAACTATTTTCCACATTCCTCAAATTCGAGGAGGGAGAGCCGCAATTTCGAGTCTCACGCCCCCCAAGATTGCGGAGAGCTGCCTCAAAATCGAGGAGGCAGCAGGACTCATCCCGCTGATTTTCGTGCAGATGCACACAGGATATGTAGTGGAGAAATAACAGGAGAAACCAAGAAGATCAGCAACGACACTCCATATTTCTACAGTCAACAGAAAAACGCACATACGAACCAAACCCCCTGCCCGGAAAAACGCGACGACGCGAATGGATTTGAGAGCATCTCCAGCGGCGCGACCATCGATGCATTGAAAGCGAAGATGCAGCGGCGCGAATGGCAATCGCGGCGCGAACAGCGCGAAGAAGCCCTTCGGCGCGAGTTGCGCGTGGGCGCAGGGCCGCAGGTGGATCGGGGATGAGCGTGCGGCGCGATGTTCGACGGAAAGCATGCGCGCGATGAAAGGTCTCATGCGCTGCGAACTCGGGCACGGCGCCGCGCCGCGTCGCGGATGGCGAATGGCATGGTATGAGCCGCGCCGGCGCGTGGGCGTATTTTTCCCTGCGCCGCTGCACTGGCTGGCGCGCGCAATCCGCGAATTCGCCTGGCGCGTGAGGCTGGCGTGGCGTGCGCCGACACGCGAGCAGCAGGATGTTTTCGACCTGCATCGCGTGCAGCGCGAACGGCAGAAGCTCGCCGCGGAGTATGCGCGCGGCTACATCCAGGGCTGGCAGGAATGCCTCGCCGAGTGCATCGAGACGCTGGAATCCGTCGACGAAAATCTGTGGAGGAATTGAAGCAGGGCATCGCGAGCAAGGGAGGCAGGGAAATTCGGCGTCCGGGCGCTCGCGCAGGGGAGGGCTGATGAAGCCGCGGGAAGTTTTCGAGACGTGCCATGCGCGGTATCGCGGACTTCGCGCGTATCTGAAGGGCCAGATGTCCGCAATAGATCTTGATACGCCGTCGGCGGGCTATCAATGGCGCCCTGACCGCGCGCGGGCGGAAGAATACGTCGCCGACTTCGAGATGATCGCCGAACGCGCATTGCGGCGTCCCGAATGGCGCGGCCGCCGAAAACTTTTTCGCATTTATTTCCTGCACGGTGTCGAATATCGGCGCGCGATTATACTTGTCGGCGTCTCTCCCAACACTTTCGATTATTGGCTGGGCGAAGTGAAAAAAGCTTGCGGCCGCGAATTCCTCCGCGCCGGTCTTTATCCTCCGCGGCGGTATTTTCAGATGCGTGGGCTGTGAGCTGATGCGCGAAGGGGTGTGTGCTATTCTGCGGCTATGAAGATGCCTGCAACCCACATCTTCACTCTGTCTGGCGATATGGCAAGAAGCCCCTTTAGCGCCCCGGAAAACGGTGAGTCTTCGTCCTGCCCAGAGGTGCAGGGTTGCCTTTTGGCATCCCGTTTGGCCGCTCGCTGTTTACGCGTTGCCGTCGTGCGTGTATACATAGTATGCTGCGGTCCGGCGTGCAACGCCAAGGGAGATCACGGCGTCCTATACGTAATGCCACGCGTCGTCAATGAGCAGGCCCTTGCAGCTTGCTTTCCCGCTTGCTCCGACTGAACCGTCTGGCTTGCGGTAGAAAACCACGACGGCGACTCGTTGTTCGCCCTCGTAGTACTTGATGACCACCGTGGATGAGCCCCAAGCTTGGCCCGCGGTGACCGGAGAAGGATAGTTGCGGTGTTCTTCGCAACGGCAGCGCTTCAGCCGATCTTGCCAGTCGGCGGAATTGTAGGCTTGGTCTAAGAATTGCTGAGCTACGCGTTTGATAGGAGGAATACTCATGGTCGATGTGATTGAGGTTTTGCAAAAAATATACTCCCATGTTCGCGGAGACATGGACTTATCCTCGTTCCGCGACTGGATGGTGCGAGCCCAGTTTGAATTGGAAGGCAATAAGGGCCATGCCTCGGAGTTGCTGTGGCAAGTGGAAGTCTTTTATTCTGAACATATTGATGGTTTGGCCGACGCCAATCTTTGGAGAAAGAGCTTGGTGAATCTAGCCGAACAAGAGCGTCCGGGAACTGAGGCGTCTCTGGTTGCGTCCATTTTGGTTCCCGCTCAGATGCGTGCCATTTCTTTTGGGACTCTGAATCCGGCATGCAATTCAATTCCCAATAATGAACCAGAATTGCAACCTGCATAGTCTCCCTCATTGCCGAAACGGTTGCGTTCCTGGCTGTGTAGGAACGCCGAGAATGACCGAAAATTGGGTCAGTAGTCGGTCGTTCTGCCCGTCGAATTGCAAGCTGAATACGTAGACGCCAGGATTTGAGAGCTGTACCCCACCTGCTCTGATTGTGGAAATGCCTGTGCCCGGTTTTGCGAATTGCATTGCCCCCATGCCCTCGAAGATCGGAACCCCGGACTCGAGGTGTTCCAGCCTCATGCGAAATGGGAAGTTTCCTGGCCGGTCCGACTCCAACCACGAAAAGAAACAGAGGCTCGGAAGGACAAACGGGATTTGGGGAACCATCAAATCTGGCGTGTACATCCCGACGATTATCCACTTGCCATTGTTCTCTTGGCGCACGTCGTCGCAGACAATGGAATGCTTTTGAGTTATGGGCATACGCCCTCCAGGCACACCAACACGTTTACTTTGGACTTGACAGGAATGTTTGAGGTGCTAAGGTGAGGCCGTCTTCTCGCGGTCTGCAAACTCAAAAATTCGCGATCTAGTTCAAAGCACGGGCTTCCGACCCGTGCTTTTTCTTTTACACAATCTCATCCAACACTGCAAGTAATTTCGTAGTACCCTGCCACTATTACTTGTGGGTGGAATGCTGGCGAATTGCTCTCCCACGGCGAATCACTCATTTCGCGGAAGGCTCAGCTCATCTTGTATGCTATTGTCTGAATTAATGGCGATCGCCGTGGCCGTGACGCCAATTCCAGTATTCGTTTTGTTCTTCGCGGCTGCGGTCTTTGAAGTCCACGTGGCGGCGATGCGTGTCGTGCTCCCAGTGCTCGTAGTAGACGACTTCATCGTGGTTCCAAGCGTGGTAGTCGCCGTAGACGGGATCGTAGACGCGGTAATAGCCGTGCGCCGCGCATCCGCCCATGACTACGAGCGCCGCAAAGCCCGCAATCAAAAGCAGGGAACCGACCCATCGAGAAATCCTGCCGTAGAATTTGTGCATGTGAATCGTCCTCCTCATCGTGAGTTTGTCCTCAACCGTCCCGCGGCTGCCGGGAAGATTCGCAAGATGCGTCCTGGGAGGGGGAATCTGGGGCTGGGAGGATGCCCCGTCACGCTGCCTGCAATTTAGGAAACACGGCACGACCAAAAAAGTTTCGCGCGCGGTGCGAATTTTGTGGTCACAATTTGCAAACGGCCAGAAGCCTAGAAGCGGATGATCACAGCTTCGGAGATCTGGAAATTGTGCTGGTGGAAGGGCGTGCCCAGCGTCGAGCCGGGATACGTGACGATCGTGTCGCCGATATCAAACCGCAGCGCCGCGTGTTTCGTCGCGCGATATTCGATCACTTCGCCATAGTTGAACGCAAAGTCGGTGGCGTTCGAAAAGCCGAGCAGCGCGACAGGATTGGGCGAAGTCGCCTGATAGAGCAGGCGCGTCGTGAAAACCGGCGAGCCCGCGGTCGAAAAGCCGGGCACCGTGGATGGCGTCACGCTGCCGGAATCGCCCAGCACGCGGCTGAAGTTGACGAAGCCCGGCCGGGCCACGCTGTAAAATCCCCATTTGCGCGTCGTCGGCCCGAAGCGCAATCCGAAAAGCCCTTCGGTGACGCGTCCGCCGGAAACCGTCGTCGGCTCAGCGCCATTGTCACCGAAAAAATCCATCGTGGAATCGAAACTGAACCAGCTCGAAAAATTGTAGGTGAGATTCGCGCCCAGGCCGTTGTTGGTCGTCTCGCAGGTCGAGCCGCCGCTGCATTGCGTCGGCAGGTCGAGCGTCGCGTAGTGCGCGCCCAGTTCCCACTTCGAGCCGTCGGCAAAATTTTGCGCGCGTGCAGCAGGAGCGAGAGCGCAGACCACGAGCAGCGCGACAGGGAACGCGGAAAAAACTCGGTGTTGAAAAAACACAAACGACTTGCGCATAGAGACTCTCCCAACTTTCGTCAGTGGGTCCTGGCGCCGCAAGCTTGCCTGCCCGCCGGCAGGCGCGGCCATTATCACTCTCGGCGTTGCTCCGCGCAAGCGCAAATCTGCTGTCTTGAGAGACTGATTCGAGACGGGGATGTGCGAATGTTACTGGACGATTAAAGATCGAAGGCGAGAATCCCGCCGGGCCTGCGGCGCAGAGAAAAACGCAAGCCCGCGCGAAATGCAAACGATTATGCCCGCTTCGTCCATTTTTTTTCAGGCTAAGGAGCATGACGCTGTTGACTTGCCCCGAACCGCAACCATAAGATGTGCCCCGCATGGCGGCTTCGGATTCGCTTGTCGGCTCGACAGTCTCCCACTACCGCGTCCTCGAAAAACTCGGCGGCGGTGGAATGGGCGTTGTTTATAAAGCCGAGGACACGCGCCTCGGCCGGCTTGTCGCGCTGAAATTTCTCCCCGACGATATGGCTCAGGATGCGCAGGCGCTCAATCGCTTTCGCCGCGAAGCGCAGGCCGCCTCCACGCTGAATCATCCCAGCATCTGCACGATTTACGACGTCGGCGAACAGGACGGCAAAGCCTTTATCGCCATGGAGTATCTCGATGGCGTTACGTTGAAGCATAAAATCGGCGGCCGCCCGCTCGATATCGATTCGCTTTTGACGCTTTCGATCGACGCCGCCGACGCGCTCGACGCCGCGCACGCCAAGGGCATCGTCCATCGCGACATCAAGCCCGCGAACATTTTCGTCACCAGCCGCGGCCACGCGAAAATTCTCGATTTCGGCCTCGCCAAGGTCCTCGCTTCGCATCGCCCGGGAGAAAGCGGCTCGGCGGGGCGCGGCATTTCCGCGCAAGCCACGGCGGACAATTCGCCGGACTTGACCAGCCCCGGCAGCTCGCTCGGCACCGTTGCATACATGAGCCCGGAGCAAGCGCGCGGCGAAGAGCTCGATGCGCGAACGGATCTATTTTCTCTGGGCATCGTCCTCTATGAAATGGCCACGGGCGAATTGCCCTTCGGCGGCAGCACCACAGCGGTCATCTACGACGGAATCCTGAACGCGACGCCGAAGCCAGTCACGAAAATCAACGCGCGCATGCCCGCGGAAATCGACCGCCTGATCGCCAAGGCGCTCGAAAAAGATCGCGACCTGCGCTGCCAGAGCGCCGCGGAGTTGCGCGCCGATTTGAAGCGCCTGAAGCGCGACCTCGATTCCGGCCATTTGAACTCCGCTGCGCGAAGTTCCATGGCGAGTGCCGCCGGAGCTGCTGCTGCCGCGCGTCCGCAAGCCGCTCCGAAAAAGAAAACCGTGGCCGTGCTCTATTTTGAAAATCTCAGCGGCGCGAAAGAAGACGAATATTTCCGCGACGGCATGACCGAAGACATCGTCACAGAGCTTTCGAAGATCGCGCGGCTCGAAATTTTCCCGCGCTCGGAAATGCTTCCGTTCCGCGACAAGCCCGTCACCGCGCCGGAAGTCGGCGAAAAGCTCGGCGCGATGTACGTTCTTGAAGGTTCGATTCGCAGGGCGGGGAATCGCTTGCGCATCACGACGCAGCTCGTCGAAAGCGCCACGCGCCATTCCGTCTGGGCCGAGCGCTACGACCGCCAGATGGAAGACGTCTTCGCCATTCAGGGCGAAATTTCACTGAGCATCGCCAAAGCGCTGGAGATCACTCTTTCGCCGCAGGAAGAAAAAGTCATCGCGCGGAAGCCCACGGCCAATCCGCAGGCTTACGATTTCTATCTCCGCGGCCGCAATTATCTTCGCCAGCGCCAGTTCGAATACGCGCTCGCCATGTATGACGAAGCCGCGAAGCTCGACCCGAATTTCGCGCAAGCCTACGCCGGAATGGCGCGCGCCTGGGGCGAAAAATTCGAGCTGCATAATCCCAGTCCGGAGTACATTCAAAAAGCCCTCGAAGCCTGCTTCAAGGCGGAAAAACTCGCGCCGGATTTGCCCGAAGTTCTCTCCGCCCGCGCGCGCATTCACTATGCGCAGTTGCAATATGACGATTCCATTCGCCTCGCGCGCCGCGCCATCGAATTGCAGCCGGAATGCGAAGGCGCGCATGACGTTCTTGGCCGCGCCTATTTTGCCGCCGGCCGCTACGAAGATGCAGCGCAGCTCGCCGATAGCGCACTCGAAGTCGTCAGCAACGATTACAATGCGCTGATTCCGCTCATCAACTCCATCGAAAAACTCGGCCGCGTCGCTGACGCCGAGCGTCTGCGCCGCCGCGAAATGGAAGTCCTCGAAAGCCAGTTGCGCCAGTTTCCCGATGATGTCCGCGCGCGCATCCTTCTGGCCGCCGATCTCGCTACTTTTGGCCAGCCGGAGGAAGCCATTCGCCACGTGCGCATCGCCGTCGCCATGCGCCCCACGGACTCCAACGTTCTCTACAATGCCGCATGCACGTATGGCCTTCTCGGCATGAAGCGCGAAGCCATGGACACTTTCCGCCGCTGCGTCGAAGCGGGCTATTCCAATTTTGATTGGTGCACGAAAGATCCCGACCTAAGCATCATCCACGACGAGCCCGAGTTCAAATCCCTCGCCGAAAAATACGGCGAACACGCAAACTGACTGACACCTTGCCTCATGCCACAACTTTAGTCACCCATTGATTTACGGTCTAACGGTGTGGCAATATCATTTATTGACATATACAGAAAAGTAATATACATATACCGCCAGAGGTTTGCCACTAACTCACAAAAGGGATGGAAAGGCGAGGTGTAACTTGATGCTTATTCGACGGGTCGACCTGTCTTCAGTATCCCGAAAACTCGTTGTATGCGCTGTATTGTGCGCGATTTCTCCCCTTGCCCATCTGGCTCATGCACAAGGAAACGCTACTGCACAGCAGCCAGGGGCATCGGCCTCAGCAGACGCTAATCGTTTCGGCGAAACCATACTGGTTACGGCAAGTCCTGGGGATCCTGGGTATCCGAAGCTCCCTCCTGTTACGCCGAGGTGCAGCGCCGATGACAAAAGCTTGCGTCACCTGGACTTCGACTGGGAGCCGTCAGGCACACTTACACGTAGAATTTGGAGGTCCGGAACGTACTGCATTACGGTGGCAGGTGTGAACGACATTCTCTACGAATACTCTCTCTCTCTGACAGAACAGGCTCAAGCCAGCGACGATCTCTCCGCGCTTTCGAGCGCAATATCGGGAGTAGTGAGCCTACTTTCGGGAAAGTCACAACAGCCTTCCACGTCACCAAGCCCAAACAGCGGTCAATTGCAAGCACTCATCGCAAGTCCCTCTTCTGGATGCACGCTGGGCATGGACTCGGTGGCTGACGAGCTTGCCGCTCTCAAAACTGCCGTTGCCGCGCTTCAGCCAGTCGCGGACAGCAAAGGCAAGCTTGCCATCATCGGATTACAGGCCAGTCTCAATCAATGGTCAACTGTAAAGGCTGGCTTCGCAAGTTTCGAAAAGTCGGTCGGTGAGATTATTGTGGAGCTCAAGCAACAACAGGGAACCCCGAGTTCAGATGGCGAGGCCCAGGCCAATTGTACTGGTGGAAACCTAGCGGCGGCGGAGTCAATTGTCCTCGATGGCTATGTTCCTATTCGGGCGGCGTACCTTAGCCTCGCGACGCGCGCCAGTGAATCAGATCCGAACAAGCATCTTGCTGCGTTTCGGCGCGATCTCGACAGCAGCACTAATTATGCCGGCGCACTGCAGGAATCTTACAACGGGCAATCGACTTCCGAGTCGATGTCAGTTTCATTGGAAGGTGGAATTCATCAGATGGTCCCTTCGGGAGGCTTTTTACTGACCCAGTTGCAGGCGCGCAGCTATAGCAGCACGACGGTCCCAAGTACCGCGACGGCATCCGGAACCGAGAACGTCCTTACCGTCGACGGGACAGGAAAACTCCGTCCAGCCCTCGTCGCTCTCTTAAACTACAATTTTCCCTGGGAGCCTTGGAAATTTGTTGGTTTCGGGTTGTCAGCAGGGCCCGTCTTCGACGTCGCTAATGGAAAAGCTGACACGTCGAAATTTGGCTTTTTCGGCGGCGCGTCTGTTCACTTGTGGGATCGCTTTTTTCTTACGCCCGGAATCCACGTCGGTGAGTTTGCGGACTTTCCTGAGGGCTATAGCTCTACAAATAATGTGATTCCGGCGAATCAGGGAACGCCAAATCCGATCACGCGATATACGGCCCGCTTTGCGTTTGGCGTGACTTATCAGATTGGCTCAGGCACGAAAAACGCCACGCAGTCAATCTCAGGGCAGGGGGACACCACAGCGCAACCGAGCAGCGCTGCCAGTGGCGGGTCAAATCCGAAACCGAAGAGTTGAATCGCACACATAACATGCCGATATGTGTCGCATGGTGCGCACACGCACAAAATCACGCTAGAATAGCGCCATGCCACTGGTCGCCCGGACACAAGCCGTGCATCGCGCACCTCTGCGCGGGGAGCATCGCGCATGACGCCCGACCGTCCCATCGCGCTCATCGCCGGCGTGCTCATTCTTCTCTTCATCCTCTGGGACGTTTTCGAAACTATCATCCTTCCGCGCCGCGTCACGCGCATGGTTCGCTTCGCGCGCTATTACTATCGCGGGAGCTGGCGCGTGTGGCGCAAAATCGCGCGCGTGATGTCCGCGGGCAATCGCCGCGAAAGTTTTCTCGGCTATTTCGGGCCGCTGTCTTTGCTCGGGCTTTTTCTGGTTTGGGCTGCAGCGCTGATTTTCGGCTTCGCGCTCGTGCATTACGGCGCGGGCTCAGCGATCAATCTCGCTCCCAATGAACACAGCGGTTTCCGCGCCGATCTTTATCTGAGCGGGACGACGTTTTTCACGCTCGGCCTCGGCGACGTCACGCCGCGCACAGAGCTGGCACGCCTCATCACGGTTCTCGAAGCGGGCCTCGGCTTCGGATTCTTGGCTATCGTGATTTCTTATCTGCCCGTGCTCTACGGCGCGTTTTCCCGCCGCGAAGTGAATATCTCGCTCCTCGACGCGCGCGCCGGCTCGCCGCCCGCCGCTTCTGAACTTCTCCGCCGCCATTCCGAGCCGCACACGGTCACAGCTCTTCAAGATTATCTGCGCGATTGGGAAATCTGGGCTGCCGAGCTGATGGAAAGCCATCTCTCGTATCCCGTGCTCTGCTATTTTCGTTCGCAGCACAATAACCAGTCCTGGCTCGCTGCGCTGGCCACCATTCTCGACACTTCCGCGCTGCTCGTCGCCTATGGCCAGGGCCCCGTGCGCTGGCAGGCCAAGCTGACGTTTGCCATTTCGCGCCACGCCATTGTGGATCTCTCGCAGGTGCTCAATTCGCCGCCGAAGAATGGCGCGCACGAGCGCCTGCCCGCCGAGGAATTGCAGAAATTGCGCGAACTGCTCATCGCCGCGGGGCTTTCAAAGTGCAGCCACCAAGAGGATCAGCACCTCGGTCACTTGCGCCAGATGTACGAGCCTTACATCATCGCGCTCTCCGAACGCTTGCTGATGCCCGTCGGCGCGTGGACGCCCGAAAAGGCCACTCGCGACAACTGGCGCACTTCCGCATGGGCGCGGATTTCCGCCGACGCCGCAGCTTCTTCGCATCATCATCATGCCGCGCGCTCCGCGCATCGCGCCGCCCTCGACCCCGACGACGAAGAACACTTCTAGGACTTTCTCGACATTCGCAGAAGGGAACTATACTATAGCGTGTAGGTATCTATGGATTACTGTTGGACGAACAGGAATCGGGCCTAAAAAGCAAAGAGGGTCACGTTTAACGGTGACCCTCTTCAAAACCCGTACTGTGGGAACATGCCTTTCGGCAGCGGTGCACCACAGCTCACACAAAAAGGCTACACGAACATTGGCAGACAAGCAAGCCAAAAACAAATACAGCGACGAAATGATCGCAGCTTTGGAGCAATCTCTATCTGGAGACAGGTTAAATAGTTACGTGTTGATGGCAAACGGAAACATAAATGATGCAATCGGCCTCCATGAACAAAACACCGAGCGCTCCGAAGCCTTGTATGGCGTGATCCAAGGGCTGGAGATAAGCTTGCGAAATGCAATGCACAGGGCCTTACAAGCAGGGGTCGGTTTTGCCGACTGGTATGAACACGTCCAGTTGAAGGAACCTGAATCGGAAGCACTTCAATTTGCCAAAGAGATGATTGTAAGACGTCGCAAACCGCTCAGCGCGTCACGCATTGTTGCTCAGCTCAATTTCGGTTTCTGGGTCAGGCTCACTTCAGGCGATTATGAAAAGGCTCTCTGGGTTCCGCATCTATACAAGATATTCCCGACGAAAACCAAGCGCACCAAACTATGCAACAGGCTAAATAAGATAAAGGACTTACGAAACAAGATTGCTCATCACGAACGAATTATAGATAGAGACTTGGGGCGGGACTACGAACAGATATTGGAAGCCATCGCTTGGGTGTGTCCTCTGACATCTGCTTGGGTAAATGGGAGCAACCGCTTCAAGAAATTGACCACCGCTTCCTCGCAAGGCTCCGCCGGTCTCGACGACGAAGAACACTTCTAATGCAGCATCGCGCGAAATTCACCAGCCCAGGTCCTCCTTGACACTCCGCATTGCGCTCGCGTAGGATGCGCCCAACATCCCGGGGTGTTTTCGGAATCAGGCGATTGTCAGTTGAATCGGATCGGTCAATGGGCGGCGCGCAAGCAGGATCGCGCGCCTGTGCGCGGATGAAGCGCTTCTCCGCATGCGAAGGAGTTGAGCGATGACCCTCGCCACGAACGTTATTTCTTCCGCGAACGCCAACCTGCTTCTCATTGCCTTCAGCTCCACGCGCGTCGCGCTCGCGATCGTTCTTTCTGCATTCGTTGCTTCATTCACCGACTGGTTTTTCGGCGGCACGCTTTTTCACAGCAAATACATGGCGTATCCCGAAGTTTGGCGCAGCCAGCCCGGCGACCGCGCCGGCGAGAACCGCGCCATCACGTGGGCGATGATTCTCGGCCTGCTGACGTCCATCGGCTTCGTCTGCGCCTGCCTCGCCTTCGGCATCTCCGGCTACGCCCACGCACTCGAATTCGCCGCGCTGATTTGGCTCGCGGTTCCTCTGCCGCTGCTCATCACCAATGCGCTTTTCATGAAGATTCATCCGCTCACCGTCGTCTCGCATTCTCTCGGCTGGCTCGCGCGTCTGCTGATCGTCGGCGCTGCCGTCGGCTGGCTGCTTTCCTGACGCTGCCGTGGGATAGCGAAATCGCCACGTATCTCGGAACATCCTAACCGACATAGGACTTCGATTCGCTTGACATTGGGTTTACAATGCGCGGCATTTGTACGGCCCATCGCGGAGAAAATTCAGAATCCGCAGAGGGAGTTCCAATCAGGCCGCGAAACTGCAAGGCACGGTTTCGTAATCTTGGCAACGTCCCGAAAGGCTCCAGCATCGGCATATCGGTGATTTCCATCTTCGTTTGGGCCGCCGCCGCGCATTTGATGGCACCTCGATGCTGAACCAACCGGCGCGCCGTCACCGGACACTTCTGCTGATGGTCGTCGCCGCGCTGGCGATTCGCCTCGCGGTCATGTCGTTTCTTTACCCCGAGCATTTGAATCCTGCGCGCGACCACTGGAAATTCGCGGGTGAAACCGGTCGCATCGCGCGCTCCATCGCAGAAGGGAAGGGTTACGGCAATCCGTATTTCGCCGATACCGGCCCGACCGCCTGGCTCGCGCCGGTGTTTCCATACCTGCTCTCCGGCGTCTTCAAGGTTTTTGGAGTCTATACGAAAGCCTCCGCGCTTGCGATTCTCTCGCTCGATTGTTTGTTCGGGGCGCTGACGTGCATTCCCGTTTTTTTCATCGCGCTCGAATCGTTCGGCGAACGCGCCGCGCCATGGGCCGGCTGGATTTGGATCTTCTTCCCCTATTCGATCTACATTTCCGCCGATTTCATCTGGGACACTTCGCTTGTCGTATTGCTCATGGCGATTCTGTTTCTCGTGGTGCTGAAACTCGAATCCGCGCCGCGCTGGTGGCCGTGGTTGGGCTTTGGCTTGCTCGCCGGATTCACCGCGCTTACGAATCCCGTCACGCTCGCGCCCATGCCATTCCTCGCGCTTTGGATCCTCTGGCGCCTGTATCGCAAGCGGCAAAGCTGGTTCGCGCCCGGCGCCGCAGCGTTACTGGGCGTCGTGATCGTCGTCTCGCCGTGGTTTGTGCGCAACTACCGCGCCTTTCACAAATTCATCCCCTTCCGTTCCGGGCTGTCCTTCGAATTTTATTGCGGCAACAACAAAGATAGCTGGCACTGGGATCCGCCCGGCTATCACATCTCCGACAGCGAAACGGACTGGCAGGAATATCAGCAACTCGGCGAAGTCAAGTATATGGCGCTTAAGGGACGCGAGGCGCGCGCCTTCATCTTCAGCCACAAAGAGCTTTATGCTGCACAGACGCTCCGCCGCGTCGTCTACATCTGGACTGGCTTCTGGAGCTTCAGCCGCCGCTATCTTGCCGAGGAGCCGTTCGATCCGCCGAACATTTTCTTCTGCACCGCGTTTTCGATTCTTGCGTTTTGGGGTCTGCGCGATCTGTGGCGCTCAGGCGGCGCTGCAGCCGCGATGCCGTATGTCATCGCATTGATTTTCTTTCCGCTCGTTTATTATCTGACGCATCCGGAGGATTACTACCGCCGCCCGCTCGATGGGCTAATGGTCGCTCTCGTCGCCGGAGCCGTCGTCTCCTGGCGCGCCCGCCACACGTCGGAGAAGCTCCCATGACACAAAACAGGACTCGCCGAGCCCTTTTCTGGATGGTTGTTGTTGCGCTGATTCTGCGGCTGACGATCATGCTGTTCGTCTACTCGCAGAATCTTGATCCGCAGGTCGATCACTGGAGCTTCGGATTCGAGGAGGGAAGAGTCGCGCGCGCCCTCGCCAGCGGGCAGGGCTTCAGCAATCCTCTTTACGCGCCGACCGGTCCCACGGCTTGGTTCGCGCCGGTTTATCCGATGATTGTCGCCGGCGTGTTCAAGATTTTCGGAATCTACAGCAAGGCTTCCTGCCTGGCGATTCTCTCTTTCAATTGTCTCGTCTCCGCGCTCACCTGCATTCCGATTTTCTTTTTTGCGCGCCGGAGCTTCGGCGAAGGCGTTGCGAAATTGGCCGGCTGGATTTGGGCATTTTTCCCGGACGCTGTTTATGGCCCGAATAGCCGGATCTGGGACACCTGGCTGGCCACACTTCTCTTGGCAACGTTGTTTCTGGTCGTCCTTCGCCTGGAAGATTCAGACCGCGCACAGAATTGGATCGGCTTCGGCTTGCTCAGCGGCGTCGCCGCGCTGACAAGCCCTGTGCTGCTTTCCGTCTTGCCCATCCTGGCGCTATGGATGCTCTTCCGTCTGCATCAGCAGAGGAAACGCTGGCTCGTGCCCGCCCTCTCCGCGCTCTTCGCAGTGCTTCTCGTCGTGACGCCGTGGACCGTTCGCAACTACCGTATGTTCCATCGTCTTATTCCCATCAGCGACTGTCTGGGCCTCGAAATCGGAATCGGCAATCCAGGTAGCGCCTCGTATTTTTATTCCAAGAGCGCCGGCCCCTGGGATCCCTGGAAAAACGGCAACGAGTGGCGCGAATTTCGCGAAATGGGCGAAGTGCGCTATTTCGATTGGAAGGGCGAGCAGGGAACCGCGTACATCAAAGAACATCCTCAGTGGTACGCCGGAATGGTCGCGCGCCGCATCCTCAATGTTTGGACAAATTTTTGGAGCCTCAGCGAAAGCTACCTTCGGCGCGACCCAGCAGGGCCGGCGACAGTTCCGCTCTATACGCTGCTGAGCGTGCTGACGTTGGTCGGTCTGTGGCGCGCGTTTCGTGAAAGCGGCGTCGGCGTAGCCATGCCCTATGCCATCGTCTTGTTTTTCTTTCCGCTGATTTATTACCTAACACACACCGGCGACTGGTATCGCCGTCCCATCGATTCGTTTTTTGTGGTTCTGGCTGCGTCGACGATTGTTTCGTTGCAGCAAAGACTGCATCTGAGCACGAACTGGTTGCGCGGCAAGAAAATTCTCATTTGGCAGACGCACGACGCATCGCCTTCAGAAACCGAGGCGCGAGTACGCCTACGCGCGTGACATCGTCTTCGGCGTAGCCCCGGCGCGGCCCCAATCGGCGTCCCCTTCGAAGCGCTCGATTCGCTCCCGCCTTATGGTTGACCTCGCCGCTCCCTCGTCGTAGAATCGCTTTGCTCCTCAGCCGTTTGAGTCCCCCAAACACTGGCGCATCGCCGCAAAGGAGCCTGACATGCCGAAGACCCTCCGCTGCACGGATCTCATTCCCGGCTGTGATTTCGTCGCTCGCGGCCAATCGGAAGATGAAGTGATTGCGCGCATCGCCGAGCACATTCGCACCAAGCATCGCCTGCGCGCCATCACGCCGGAAATCTTGAAGCAGATTCGCGCGTCGGTTTACGAAGAGAAAGTCACCGCCGCCTGACGCCGCTCCGCCATTCGCCGCCGTTCTCTTCAGGACGCTGCGCGCCGGAAGCCTGTGATCGTCAGATACAAGCCGATGATTAGCGCGACAGCGACATATTCGTAATAAAACACTTCATAGTGCGTCGAGCCGAGAAGCGCCATCACATCCCTGTGCGGAAGAAATAAGACCAAAACGCCCCGGATCAGAAATATCCATCCCGCAAGCGTCACAATCACTGGCAACAAACCTCCGCGCCACACGTTGTGCGCGAGCACCATCGCCAGCCCGATTGCCAGGCTCACGAGGCCGAGCACCAGCAGCAACGGCTGGCTCTGCGTCAGCGCCGAAACCGTCGCCAGCATTTCCGTTTTGCGCAGCCCAATCGCCACAGCGAGGATGATCGTAAACAATCCGAGCAACTTTGCGAGAAACGTTGTATGCGACATGCATTCCTCCTTGAAAATGCGCGTTTGCCAGCAGGTGATTGGCGGCATTCTACATGACTTCGTGAATTTCGCGCTTCGCTCTCGCTCGAGCCGAAGCGCGCCACAGTTTTCGTCTTTTTTTCCGTCATTGCATTCCCGAGCGCGAGTGATATAACGCTGCCTTCAGGAGAAAACGAACTCAATCGAATGAGCGCTTCCATCCCCGCGGCTGCTGCGCCTCTGAATCGCGGTCACGCCCGCCTTTTTTCCCGCAGCAAACTCAGCGTACTTCCGCTCGCCGCCGCCACATTTTT
The DNA here is from genome assembly GCA_030037355.1 of Candidatus Acidiferrales bacterium. Taxonomy (GTDB): domain Bacteria; phylum Acidobacteriota; class Terriglobia; order Acidiferrales; family UBA7541; genus DAHUXN01. The sequence continues at coordinate 15,322 of JASHRL010000085.1, forward strand.
TATGGTTTCTGGCGGGCCATACGGCCTCGAAGATGTCGTGCGCATGGCGGGCTACGCCGGCGCCATCATAATTTTGCTGCTCACGCCGCTGCTCTGGAGCGTTCCCGCGGCGATGATGGTCAGCGAACTCTCCAGCGCCATCCCCGAAGAAGGCGGCTTTTACATCTGGGTGCAGCGCGGCATGGGACGCTTCTGGGGATTTCAAGAAGTGTGGCTGACGCTCGCCGGAAGCATCTTCGAAATGGCGCTCTATCCCACGCTTCTCGTCGACTACATGGGCCATTTCGCGCCTGCGCTTGTCTCCGGCCACCGCGCCATCATCATCGAACTCGCGCTCATCGTCGTGTGCACAGCGTGGAATTTGCTCGGCGCGCGCGCCGTCGGCGATGGCTCCATCTGGATGGCTGTGCTGCTGCTCGGCCCATTCGTTGTTTTGGCGGCCATCGCTTTCGCGCACGCCGGCGCATTTTCTCCCGCGCACGCTTCAATCGCTGCGGGAAGTGCGGCATCGTCCGGCGTCATGCAGCGCGACATCCTCGGCGGCATCCTCATCGCCATGTGGAATTACATGGGCTGGGACAATACTTCGACCATCGCCGAAGAAGTCACGCGCCCCCAGCGTACCTATCCTCTCGTCATGCTCATCACCGTGATTTTTATCACCGCGAGTTACATCATTCCCGTCAGCGCCGTGGCGCGCTCCGGCATCTCGGCGACGGGCTGGACCACCGGCGGCTGGGTCGACATTGGCCGCATCCTCGGCGGGGAATCGCTTTCGATCGCTATCGCCGTCGGCGGCGCAATCGGCGCAATCGGAACGTTCAACGCGCTGACGCTTTCGTTTTCGCGCTTGCCGCTGGTCATGGCGCAGGACGGTTACTTGCCGCGCATCTTCGCGCGCACATCCGCGAAAACAGGTTTGCCGTGGGTCGCGATTGTCGTTTGCGCGGTCTGCTGGGCCGCGTGCTTGTTTTTGAATTTCGAGCATCTCGTCATCATCGACGTGCTCTTGACCGGCCTGAGCATCCTGCTCGAATTCTGGGCTCTCGCCGGCCTGCGCCTTCGCGAACCGGATTTGCCGCGGCCTTACCGCGTCCCCGGCGGTTTGCTCGGCACAATCCTCATCGGCATTCCGCCGCTCGCGCTGATGATCGCTGCGTTCGTGCGCAATCGCACCGAAGCCATCGGCCGCTCGAGTTCGCTCACCGTCGCGCTCGTCCTCATCGCCCTCGGCCCGATTTTTTATTTCGTCAGCCGCCCGCGCGCTCGTGTTCTGTAGCTCATGTCCCGTTTGCGCGCATTTTTCGCGCAAACTGACGTGAGGGTTGCTGTCTTTCAGAAACAGCCAAAGCCTCACGTCAGTCCCGATCAAATTCATCGGGACGGGACGTGAGCTACAAAAGCGGCAACATTTCTCGTTCGTCACCAGCGAAGTTGCGTCCTGCCGTCGACCGGCAGATCAACGAAGTCGATCGGAACCGCGGTAATCTCCGTTCGCAAGTACGCTCGGGCGCTCGAACGCGGCCATCCTAGTGGATCTTTTGCGAGTCCGTCCTTGACGGGATTGAGATGAATATATTCAACCGTTTCGGAAAGCTCCCGCCGGTGGCGTATAATCCGATCAAATGATCTGGCTTGCCACAGTTTGCAAGGTTGGCCGCGCTTCGCAGATATCCGTTTCGACGACCTGAGTTTGATGTCGCGCATGATGTTCCGCATTGTGTCCTGGTCATGTGGAACAAGCAGTATGTGAAGGTGCGTCGGCATCAGGCAGTAGGCAATCAGGAGAAAATGCCGTTGCTCGCGGCATTCGCGTATTGATTGCAGGATGATATCCCGCTCCGCCTCTTCCAAGGGCAGAGCGCTTGGACGAAAATGTGTCGTGATGAAGAAAAAACGATGCGATTCGATAAGGCGGCGGAGTCTTGACATCTTCGCGAATCGTTGTTTTCTGTAGCTCATGTCCCGTTTGCGCGCAGTTTTCGCGCAAACTGACATGAGGCATTTGTTCTTTGCCCAATCGTGCTTCAGCGCGTCAACCTATCTCTCAGTTTCCTTTTTGGCCTTATCCTTCATCACTTTTACGCTCGCTTTCACGAGCTTCTTGACCAACGCCATCGATATCGCGCTGTCCGCCGTGAAACTGACAATGGCCTTTGTCGTGGCAAAGCCTGCAAGCTCTTTCCTGTGATTTTCGATCACCGGCGGTCTTACATGTAACCGCATATATGGCTTCTTAAAGCTGAACCATACAAACATCCCGTCGTAATCGTATCCCTCATAGGAATATCCCGGCCATTGGAAGTAATCTGTGCGTTCCCTCGCGCCGGGCGCTGCTGCGCGTATCGCAGCCCTGATTTCTCGTAGCTTGGCTTGCACCTCTTTTGGCATTTTCGCGATGTATTCATCGACGCCGCTCGCTCCGCCGCGCTTCAGGCTCGCCTTTTTTGCCATGATGCCTCCTTACTTCAGCTTCCTTCTTTGAGCCGCTTGCCGTATCGGAGAATAAAAGCGATCAGCCCCGCAATCGGGCCAATCACGGAGACGAGAAGGAACATCACTTTCTGCCCGCCGGGATCCGCGAGCAGCTTCAATTTCAGTAGCAGCAAGCTGACTGCAACGCCCGCGCAGCCACCGCCGAGGACAAACAAAAATAAAAACAGCAGCAGCGAAAACGATTTGCCAGTGCGAATTCGCTTCACCGGCTCTCTGCGCCAGCCTTTCACTTTGGTTTTTTCTCCGAAACCGCAGGCGGCTGGCCATTCAGCGCAAAAACCGATTTCGCCGCTGGCGGCAAATTCCCGATATGCGAGAGAAATGTCACCACGTCCCAGATCTCGTCGTCGCGCAGCGCATTTTTCCACCCGGGCATTCCTGTCCAGCGGACGCCGTGCACGGTGATGTAGTAATTTTGATATTCCGGCATGTCCGGCTCGTCTTCGGCGAACTGCGGCGCCGGGGGATTGAGCGTATCTGCCAGCGGCGAGCGCGTATGCACCGGATCGCCATGGCACATCGCGCAATGCTCGAGATAAATCGTCGCGCCGTGCACCAGATTCGCTTCTGTCGGCTGGCGCGGATTCTTCATTTGCGGCGCGCTGCGATCGACGCTCTCGTCGAGCACATGCATCGCGAGGCGCGCCTCCGTCGCCGATGGCTGCTGGTCCGCGCGCATGTCCATCTGGCCCGTCTCCACGACGTAAAAGCCCACGCCAACGACCACGAGAAGCGTCACCAGCACTCCGAGGATAAAACCCTTCATCGCACCCTCCGATCAGTGTCTGCTTGGATGGCTTTTCCGCGTGATTTGATTCGGCCCGCTTAGCGTAAGTCGCCGCCCATCATACATCAAGACGGGCTGACGGCTCGCAATCCAGCTTGCTACACACCTGTCTGGATGGCCAGTTCCGTTTTGGGAACGCCTCTTTTGTGCTCTGTTTGAACGCCAACTCCCATGGGTTACGCTACTTACAGGCGAGTTTCCCCGGCAAATCCTTCGCCGGGAAAGAAGTGACCGGGAATGGGGTGCGCCTGCCGGTCCAGCACCTTGATGCAGGTGCAAAATCTAACATAATAGAGGAGATACATGATGAGGAAACTCATTTGGGTGGCCCTTGCTTTCTGCCTGGTGGCCATGCCTTCCCACGCGCAGAATGTCCCGCAGGCCGATGTGGCGCTCGGGTACTCCTATCTGCACGTGAACGGTTCAGATGGCATTTCGGGCTATAACAACAATGGATTCAGTGGTTCCGTAGCGTACAACGTGACCAGCGCCTTTGGCGTCGTTGGCGACTTTGGCGTCTACCACGGTTCTGTGGATGGCGTTGGCTTAACGTTTGAGTCTTACACGTTTGGTCCGCGTTTTTCGTTCCGCGGAAACGACCGATTCGTCCCCTTCGTGCAGGCTGTTTTCGGTGGCGCCCATGAAAATGCCATCACCGTCAGCGGTATAACAACTCCCGGGTCCAACGCCTTCGCATTTAGCTTCGGCGGCGGCACGGACATTCCGATCGCAAAGGACGATAAGATCGCTCTGCGGCCGCAGTTCGATTACGTCGGGTTGCGGAACGACGGATCCACCACCAACACAGAACGCGTTACGATCAGCGTCGTCTTCAACATCGGAGGGAAATAGCACGTCCGTTTCCATTTACAATAAGAGTCAGACCGGGAATTCAGGCAAGCAGCGACGCAAACCGTTGCTGCTTGCCTGCTCTCACGACGACCGTAACTGAGACGACCGATACATCTATCGTCCGATTGTCAAAAAATGGAACTGGATGCCTCAGGGGTAAACGAACCATAGGGAAAGAAGGTGGTATCCCTTGAAGCAGCGGTGGCCGATAGGGAATACTGGGCACCGGATTGGCTGTTTGTCAGCACGCTCGTTCCTGCCGCGAGCGCGTAAACGAGCGAATTTACGCTAGCATTGGAATTGATCGCACTCGCCAGCGCGACTGCAAGGGTATATGGGGTGCTTGTCTCATCGTAAGTAACGGACGACACAACACCATTTACGGTGACCGAAACGGTTCCCTCATCATAAATCGTTTCCCACTCAAGACAATCGCCACCATCCACCTCACGAACACACTTTTGTGTCGATTGCTCATCACCGACTATGTCTACGCCGCCATCCGCTAGCTCGACCGCGCCGGTCCCAAGATACGTGTACCCGCCGCCGGAAGCTGCATTGCTGACAAACGCGGCATACGTGCCGACGGGCAATTGCGTAATGCTGAATCCGGAAATCTGCATCGATGTTCCATCAGACGAAACAGAGGTGGCATTTTCTTGGGCCACGAGAGTTCCATCGAGTGTGTAGTACTGAACCAGCGGCATGCCATAGGTAGAACTGATTCCCGATCCAAACACAGTGCCGCTCGACGGTGCCGAACTGATATACACCGGGTTGGGAGAAAGCGAAAAGCTGCTAGGCACGATAGATGCGCTCTCGCTGCCGGTTAATATTAGGCACGTGAAGGCCTGTGTCGAGTTTAGTGGGATATCGTTTGTCGCCGTTACGCCATTGCATTCGGCGGGCGCATACTCTGAGCTAATCCACGTGAAAGTCCATTCCGCCGGAGCTCGTGCTGATTGTACCGCAGCTAATCCCAATGAATTGGTAGTGACATTAAATGGGGTAGCGTCTCCAGCGGCACCTGGGAGGTCCTCTTGCCAATTACCGGCTACCGCTACTGCCGTTTCAGCTATTGGGCCTTCATTGTCGACATTTGTATACGTTGCAACAATGAAGCCGCCGCCTGGGGTAGCTGGAGGGAGCGTGGGCGACGTATCGTCGTCGCAACTGAAGACAACAGCTCCAACCAGGAGCAGGAAGAGTAAGAGTTTCACGCAGCGCATGGATGTCTCCTGTTTTACTTAGCTAGTTGAGACGCAACTTTACGAATATTTCGTTGATGAAAGCGAGGCCGTCCGCGAGGCTGAGCGATGAAATCTTGGGATAGAACGTTTGCTCTATCTCCCGCCGTTTGTCGCTGGAAATGCTGCGAAGAGTGACTGTCGCCACTCTTGTCTTGCCCGTTTCCCGCATCTCCGCGCGCATCGCTTCGAAGATGCCCTGCTCCTCCGCTATTTGGGCCTTATACTTGGCAAGGTAAGTTGCTTCCCATTCTCCGGGGGTAACTTGAAAATTAGGTTCTGTAATTTTCTCCTCGATGAGCCATTTGATTAGATAAACCGCCTGCATGGGCCCCATCGCCGGGCTTATGGATTCGCCGATGCCGGCATCCGGACGGGCAACCCCTGTCCCCATGAAAACCGGCTGCCCAAGTGCCAGCCGCATGCGGAGGGCTCGCACCTGGCTGAACGTCGTTTTTAAATAAGGCGGCCCGCCTAACTGATCCACAAGTCCGTTTAGCGTATCAACGATGTCTTGTTCTTTGACTCCGGGTCTCTTTCCTTGCCGGTAAAGTATTTCGTCCTGCATCAGGCGCTCCTTCACTACGCTTTGTATAGCTGCAGGAAGTCGTGGGAAAGAGAGCCGAAGATTGAACACTTCGTCAACTAAAGCACGTACTGAGTCCGGGTCGCCGGGATTCACTAGCGTAGCTTTTTGTTCGATGGTTTGCGGAGTGGCGCGAGGGGTTTCCATCGGTTGACCTCCTGCGGGCGCGGAGTTCTGCGCGCGCGTTCCCGTCGCAAACAGTAGCACAATGAGAACTGCAGAATAACGAATCCTATTCATCGAAATGGCTCCTTTGGGAGATTGCCGGGAGGGGTTGTCTTACCCGATATGTGCCTCCGCTTTGCGTCCGTAGCAAGTCAGCGCGTATATAGCAGAAGTAACGTACCTGCGTAATACCCCCCCCCCCTGACCGTGATGTCAAGCACAATCTTCGCGAAATTCGACGGCATAACAGGGAAAGGCTGTCGTCAGGTGTAGGAGAAATTTTTCAACCGGCCCGGACCTCCCGCCGTCCAGCGCGAAATCGTCCGAATTGCGGGGAAATGGTGCTTCTCGATGATTTCGAAATATCACTTGTAAGATGCAAGTGATATTGCTACAGTCTTGCCCGTGCCAACGAGGCGAGCCAAACCGAAATCCATGCTACCGGCTCCGGCGTATTCTTATTCGGGACGTCGCTCCGGTTGCCCCGTGAACATCTCGCTCGAGCTCGTCGGCGACCGCTGGTCGTTGCTCATCATTCGCGACATCATGGTTCGCGCTTATCACACCTTCAAACAGTTCCAGCAATCCGGCGAAGGCATCGCCACAAACATTTTGACCAATCGCCTGCGCAAACTCGAAGCCGGCGGCATCATCGTTGCCGAACCCGATCCCACGGATGGCCGTCGCGTCAGCTACCGTTTGACCGAGAAGGGAATCGACCTCGCGCCGGTCATCCTCGATCTGCTCGTTTGGGCGACGAACCATGAGCATACCGGCGCGCCCTCCGCGCTGGTGGCGAAAATGGCGGCGAATCGCGAAGCCGTCATCGCAGAGGTTCGCCGCCGCTGGAAAGATCGCGATCCCGCCCCATTCCTTCCGAGTTTTGCAGGCGCTGCCGCTGCGGGAAATCTGCAGTTCGAGGATGGCGGCACGCAATCGCCGGATCGGGAGGTTTGATGCAAGGATTGATGCAAGAAACGACGCGAAGAACGCCGCGAGAATTGCTCGTCAGCAAAACGCTCGGGGGCGCAGTCGCGCCGCGATACGGGAATGCGTGATTTTCACGGGAGGGAAACAATCTTTTCGTTAGGATGCCATGTGCACGGGAATTCTGACCTCAGGTTTTCTGGAGAGAACGGCAGTGGTAGAATCCAAGCCACGCTCCCACGCGAGAGCGCTTCCCCGGACCGGCTGCGTCGCGCCGGAAGGTGACCGCTTCAGCCGTGGCCCCAAAATTCCTGCATGGAGGATCGCTTATGGCATCGGCAGCTCCCGTCGTCCCGGATTCGAAAGGAATGATTTGGTGTGGCCGCATTCTCAGTCTTCTCGTGATTCTGGCTCTCGCGTTCGATGGCGTGACCAAAGTGATGAAGATCCCGTCGGTGATGAAAGCGCTTGCGAGCCTTGGTTATCCGAAGGATCTCGCCGTGGTGATCGGTACGATTCTGCTGATCTGCACGGCAATCTACGCGATTCCGCAGACTTCGGTTCTAGGCGCCATTGTTTTGACGGGTTTCTTGGGCGGGGCGTTCGAAGTGCATCTGCGCGCTGGCGATCCGGCCCTCGAATGCGCATTTCCGTTGATTTTAGGCGTGCTCATCTGGCTTGGCCTGTATCTGCGCGACGCCCGCGTGCGCGCCTTGATTCCGCTGCGCAGCAATCCGTTTTCGCGTTAGCGCAGCGGCGAAAGTTCCTGGCCCGTAAAGTGGATTGCAGGGAAAATTTGGCAAGCTAAAAAAAGGAGAAGGGAATTATGGAAACGAAACCGACGCACGAGCAGGCAGAACTTCAGTTGAAACTTTACGATTTGCGGCGCGAAGAGCGGCTGCGCAAGGCGCGCGACTGGTTCTTCAAGAACTTTTTCGCGGAGACGCTTGAGGATGCCATGAAAGTCGCCCCCATGGGCACCGAGCAGGGCGCGTCCTTCATGATGGTGGTCAGCTACTGGGACCAGGCCTGCGCGATGCTGAACCACGGTCTGCTCAACGAAGACCTGTTTTTTGAAACCACCGGCGAATTCGTCGGCGTGTGGGAACGCATCAAGCCAACGATTCCGGAGGCCCGCCAGCGCTTCGCGAACAAGCAGTTTGTCGCGAATTTGGAGAAAGCGGCAGAGCGCTTCGAAGCGTGGAGCGAGAAGCGTTCGCCAGGGCAGATGGCTGCAATGCGTCAGATGATGAAGATGATGCAATCGCAGCAAGCCGGAGCAGCGAAAGCTTAGCTTTGCGCATCAACGTAAGCTGCAACAGAAATCTGCGCGCCCTGCTGGGGGTGGGGATGCGAGAAGGGTCTGTTTTTTTTGGGCCCAAATCCACATCTCAAAGGAGAAACGCTTTGACCCCCAAGATAATCAAGGCGATTGCATGTTTTTCGTTGTTGGCCGGTCTGGGCGCGGTGTTGCCGGTTCGCGCCCAGAATTCGCAAACGCAGTATCCGCAGACGATGGCTCCGCTTGACCAATACCTGATGGACCGCGATGCCGAAATCGCCCTGGCGCGAAGCGCCGCGCCAGCGTCCATCTCCCGGGACGCAGAAGTTTTGGTGCTTGGGCCGAAGGGCTACGAGACAGCGGTAAAGGGCCGCAACGGTTTCGTTTGCCTGGTGGACCGCTCGTGGACAGACACGGAGGACAATGACGAGTTTTGGAACCCCAAGCGGCGCGGTCCGATGTGCCTTAACCCAGAAGCTGCAAGATCGGCCCTTCCCAACACAATCATGAGGGCCAAACTGGCATTAGCCGGGCGGTCAAAAGCTGAGATGTTCGAAGCGCTCAAAGCGGCATACGACAGAAAGGAACTGCCGGAGATCGAAACCGGCGCGATGATCTACATGATGTCAAAAGAAGGCCACTTGAGCGACCAGGACGGGCACTGGCACCCACACCTGATGTTTTTTCTTCCTGCCAACGAGGCCGAGGCATTGGGTACAGCCGTTAACACGGCAGACCGAGTGACCGTGTTGACAATTCGAGTCGCCAAGTGGTCGGACGGAACCCCCGATTCGGCTGCGGCGCACTGACCTGCCAGCGGGCAGGCGAGACCAGAGGAAGGGGAAACGAGGC
>JASHRL010000086.1 GCA_030037355.1 Candidatus Acidiferrales bacterium
AGAATGAAAAGCAGTCTTTTAACATGACTGTAACATTTGGTCCTAGCTTTCTTGGCGAACAGCTCTGGATCGTATCGACCGTCTGGAAATCCAAACGCGCCGCTTAGTGACAACCTGACTAGTTTTGATTTTTTGCGAAGAATGCGAGCACGCGGCGCTGAAATTCCGCAGGCTCGGTGCCGAATGCGCCGGTGTGACCCGCTCCTGGAACGATCCATAATTGCTTTGGGCCAATGGCTGCGCGAAAGATCAGTTCCGAGTGACGGCAAGGGATGATTCTGTCGCGAGTCCCGCAAATCAGCAGCACCGGGAAGGCGGCCTCGCTGACTGCGCCTACGGGCGAAACATCGCTGGCGTGAAACCCGCCTTCTGCTTCGGCAGAATGCAGCGCGAAATACGATGCGGGGAGAAATAGCGTCCTTCCGAGAAAAGGACTCAAGTCGAACCCAGCATAATCGTAACTCACCTCGCGCAAGCTGCTGAAGGATGCCTCTGCCACTACTCCACGAATTCGCGGATCGATTGCCGCGGGCTGCAGGGCAATCGCCGCTCCCATGGATTCTCCCAACTCAAAGACATTTCGCGGCTTTTCACTCGCGTAAAGCGCATCGATAATTTTCTTTGTATCCCATCGCTCTTTCCAACCAAAAGTTGCCAGCGTACCATCGCTCGCGCCCTGTGCACGTGCATCCATCATTACGACACCGTATCCCGCACGCAGAAGAAAATCAGCATACGACGCCATCTCCGCGCGATTGTCTACGATGCCATGGAATAAGAGCACCCAGTCACCGTTTGGATTTTGCGCCTGAACTTTCCATCCGCGGAGCAGGATGCCGTCGGGCGCGCGGACGTCAAACTCATCACGCCGCACATTATCTCGGGCGAAAATTGCATCAGCTTTAGCAATTAATGCCGTATCAAGAGGCTTGCGCATTGGGCGCAAGATCCACGGGCCGAGGCGTCCTCCGAGTACACCGGAGGTTATCGAAGCGATTGCTAAGACGCCAGCGACCCCAACAAATATCCGCTTCATTCGCATCTTCAGTTATCTCCAGGTGAAGATACGAATTCCAACGTCGATTGGTTCGTTAGATGCAGGCTTACTGCTCCGGCTGGGAATCGACTCGCGAGCGCAGCCGGCCTGGCGTGACTCCGAAGAGGTTGGCAAAAACCTTCGTGAAGTGCGCCTGATCGTAGAATCCGCACCGCAGGGCGATTTCGGCTAAAGAATGATTGGTGTTCAGCAATTCATCGAATGCGCGGAAGGCGCGGCGTCTTAAAGCATAAGTGCTTATGGAGCAACCCTGAGTTTTGTTAAAAAGACTGCGAAGGGCCTTTTGCTCTGGCGGGAATAAATATTGCCGGGTGACTTCGTCGGTTCGCATTCCGTCATCCAGCAGATCGCGTATGGCTTCCACTTGCTTCTGGCGTATTGATTTTCTTCTTTCGATTCTGAGCACGGACACGAGACTGCGCAACGCAATACTTTCGAGTATGACGGGCGACAGCGGATCCGCAATCTGCAATTCCTCATGCAGTTCAAGTCCAACCCGTGCGAGTTGATGATTTCGTATTTGACCGCTGAGTTCCAATTCAAATAATTCCGCGGAGGTTCTGAGAAACTCGTCAGAAATCTCCAACAAGACGCACACGGCTCCTCGCTGGCCGAATTCATTGAGATGCTGAACATTTGCCGGCTGGACTACAACATCACCGGGCCCGCAAGCAAAGGACTGGCGCCGCGTGGCTTCTTTGTAATTGCCTCTGATCATGAAACAGAAGCTCAAGTCGCGATGGTCGTGCCAATCGAGTACCTCCGATGGCTCGAAGTCGTGCCGACTCGCCCGTACATGCCTCGACAAAATCCTGTGCGTCAGCATTCTGCTTCACAGCGCGTACAAAAATGACTACTTCTTACAATACACGTTTGGATTTCATTTGCAATCATTCGCCGCGAGCGAATCCTTGCCGCCTTGCAAAGAAACACAGAATGGCACTTAGTTCAACGTGCGGGTAAAGGGGGAAATGCACATACTACGCGACATTCAAAAGTATTTCTTTATATGCGCATCACTTTTCCTTTTGATGTGCCAGTCCGCGTCGCCGGAGATGACTGCTGCACTCGCCTCGGCTGGGTTGCGTCCGGCGAAAGCATCTCAACCTTCCGTCGCTGAACACGATGGACAACACGATTTCGACTTTGATTTTGGCACATGGAAAGTTCACATCCGGCACCTCGTGCATCCGCTGGCGGGCTCACATACGTGGGTCGAATACGACGGCACAGATGTGGTTCACAAAATTTGGGGAGGCCGCGCGAATCTGGCCGAAGTCGAAGCCGATGGCCCAGCTGGGCACATCGAATTTCTGTCTCTGCGTCTTTATGATCGGCAATCCCATCAGTGGAGCTTGAATGTAGCCAACAGCGCTGACGGCACAATAAATGCGCCCACAATCGGCGGGTTCAAGGACGGTCGCGGGGAATTCTACGATCAGGAAACAGTGAATGGCCGAGCGGTCTTGGCGCGAACGGTTTGGTCAGACATCACGCCGACCTCATATCACTTCGAGGAGGCTTTTTCCGATAACGGGGGCAAGACCTGGGAGGCAAATTTCGTTGCGACGCTGACGCGAGAAAAGCCATGAACTCGCTTCGGCGTTGCGGAATTTATTTTCTGTTGTGCGCGCTTAGCTATTTCTTCCATCCCCTTCTAGTATTTTCGCAGACGGCCCCGAGCGCCACTTTGCAAACTGCCGATGCAGAGCAAGCTAGACAGCACGATTTTGATTTCAATATCGGCACGTGGAAAACCCACATCATGTACCTTGAGCATCCACTCACCGGTTCCAGTGCCTGGGACGAACTCGACGGAACTGTGGTCGTTCGAAAGATTTGGGACGGGCGCGCCCAGGTGGAAGAGTTCAAATCCGACAACTCAGAAGCTCATTTCGAAAGCACGCTTTTGCGCCTCTACAATCCAGACTCTCATCAATGGAGCTTCATTTACGGGAACGACGGCGGGACAATTCTGTGTGCGCACATGATTGGCGGATTCAAGAATGGCCAAGGCGAATTCGTCGACCATGAACCATTCAACGGCAAGCTCATCCTGGCTCGAACCCGCTGGTCGGACATCGCTCGGGATTCGCATCGTTATGAAATAGCGTTCTCCGATGATAACGGCAAGACGTGGGAAACAAATTTTATCGCAGCATGGACACGGAAAAAGCCATGAATGCATTGCAACGAATGAGCATCCTGTTTCTTCTGTGCGTGCTTGGCTCCATCGTGTACTCCTCCCTGACTTGTCCCGCGACTGCTTCAACTAGGTCCGCGCAATCCGCCACCACTGAGCCCGACGGGAACCGCGGTTTTGCCTTCCTTTTGGGCACCTGGAAGACACACATAATGCTGCTGCGTGGCGCCACAAACGGCTCGCCAACATGGGTGAAGATCGATGGCATCGTCGTGAATCGAAAAGTCTGGAATGGCCGCGCCGATCTCGAAGAGATCGAAGGAGACGGCACTGCGGGCCACTTCGAGGGTCTCACGCTGCGGCTCTATAATCCGAAGTCTCGCCAATGGAATCTCTATTGGGCGAACAGTCGCGACGGAAAACTGGGACAGCCGATGATCGGCGAATTTCAGAACGGACGCGGAGTTTTCTACGATCAAGAGGTTGTGAATGGCAGAACGGCTCTTGTACGGAACATTTATTTCGATATTACTCCGAATTCGTACCGGTTTGAGCAGGCGTCCTCGGACGATGGCGGGAAAACATGGGAGCCCAACTTCACGGCGGCCCTGACGCGCCTGGAGCAGGACGCGGATGAGACGAAGATCCAGGGCATGGGTACAGACCTAGCGACGCAGCACGATTTTGACTGGCAGCTGGGGAGCTGGCGGGTTCACATGTCGCGGCTGCTACACCCCCTGACGGGTTCGAAGACGTGGACGCCATTGGATGGGACGGT
>JASHRL010000012.1 GCA_030037355.1 Candidatus Acidiferrales bacterium
CATTGGTTTGATTCCGGAATTCACGGCGCCGATGTACCCGCGACGGATCGCGCTGCCGAACTCGCGAAGTGCGATTTAGCAACGGACATGGTTCGCGAGTTCACGGAACTGCAGGGAATTGTCGGCGGACTATATGCCCGCGTACAAGGTGAAGATGAAGAAGTCGCTAATGCGATTTACGACCATTACAAGCCTGCCAGCGCCGAAGATTTGATTCCACGAAATTTAGCAGGTTGTGCTGTTTCCCTCGCTGATAAGCTGGATTCACTGGTCGCCTGTTTCGCCGTGGGAATCATCCCTTCGGGCTCAAGCGATCCATTTGGCCTGCGCCGCGCAGCTGCCGGGATAGTTCAGATTTTACTGGAACTCAAGTTGCCATTGTCCCTGTCGGCCGCCATTTCGTCTGCGTCGAAAGCGTTGGCAGTCCACAAACCAAAGATCACTGTCGCGCCCGAAGCGGAAGCGAAGGTCTTGGAATTCATTCTTGACCGCGCGAAGTACCTCCTACGTGAGAAGCAATTCTTTGCCTACGACGAAGTGAATGCCGCCATGGCCGCCGGTGCGGATGATCTGGTTGATGTGCGAAATCGCATCGTCGCGCTGAAGGCGATTCGGAATTCTGAGAATTTTGCGCCACTGGCGATCGCCTTCAAGCGTATCCGCAAGATTTTGGAAAAGGCTGGTCCGTCCGGCCAAAAATTGGACGGCCCGAAAGAAACCCTGTTCCAGGAGCAAGCAGAGCGGCAACTCTATCGGGAAGCGCAAGTCTTGGGTGAGCGTGCAGGGAGTTTCAGGCGTTCCGGAAAATATAAAGAAGCACTTGAAGCAATTTCGGAACTTCGTCCATCGGTCGACCGATTTTTTGAAGATGTTCTGGTAATGGCAGAAGATCAATCGTTGCGTAAGAATCGACTGGCATTGCTGAGCGGACTCCTTAAGGAGTTTTCCACGATTGCCGATTTTGCAGAAATGGTTTCGGAAGAGAAATAGTTGCAGTCAAAAATTTATTGATCGCCCGGCTGTGTCGGCGCGCCGACAGAGGCAAAAAGGATTCGGCACGACACCGGCTCGGGGCAGAGACGAGGGCCAGTGAAATACGTTTATTTTTTCGGCGCGAAAAAAGCGGAAGGTGATGGACAGATGAAGGGCATTCTCGGCGGTAAGGGCGCAGGCCTCGCCGAGATGACACGCATCGGACTGCCAGTTCCAGCGGGATTCACCATTTCGACGGTCCCCTGTGACTATTTTCTGAAGCATGACCGAAAGCATCCGAAGGAATTGGCGGCGCAGGTGAGAGCGAATCTGGCGCGGCTCGAGAAAACCACCGGCAAAAAGCTCGGTGACGCAAAAGATCCTCTGCTCGTGAGTGTTCGCTCCGGTTCCGCGCGATCTATGCCCGGAATGATGGAGACGATTTTGAATTTGGGCCTGAATACCCGCTCGGTTGTAGGTCTCGCAGAAAGAACCGGGAATCCGCGTTTCGCTTATGACGCTTATCGCAGATTCGTACAGATGTATTCCTCAGTTGTTATCGGACTGCCTAAAGAAGAGCTAGAGGCGAAATTGCGTGACTTAAAGTTGCGCTTGAAGGTAAAGGACGACACGCAGGTTTCCGCCGAAGGATGGATGGAACTCGTTTCGGCGTACAAACGATACTTCAAGGAAAAAACCGGCAAGGAATTTCCGGAAGATCCGCAAGAACAGCTCTGGGGTGCCATCGCTGCCGTCTTCGAATCGTGGATGGGCGAGAAGGCGGTCACTTATCGCCGCGTGGAGAAAATCACTGGACTGCTCGGAACAGCAGTGAATGTGGTTCAGATGGTGTTCGGAAATAGTGGGGATAATTCCGGGACGGGCGTCTGTTTCACGCGTGACCCTTCGACGGGCGAGAAGGATTTCTTTGGCGACTTCCTGATCAACGCGCAAGGGGAAGACGTTGTGGCGGGCATTCGCACGCCGATGCACTTGAGCGAAATGTCCAAGCTAATGCCCAAGGTTTATAAGCAGCTCGAGCAAGTCCGCCAAACGTTGGAGCGCCACTATCGCGACATGCAGGACCTCGAATTCACGGTCGAAGACGGCAAGTTATATATGTTGCAGACGCGCACGGGGAAGCGCTCGCCGGCGGCCACTTTCCGCATCGCTATGGACATGGCAAATGAAGGGCTGATCTCTCGCGAGGAAGCGATCCAGCGCATTCAGCCGGAAGATATCGAACGACTTTTTTATCCCGTGATTGCTTCGACCGTAGCAAAGGACGATCTCACGAAGCGCGAATTAGCCACCGGTGTAAATGCCGTTCCTGGTGCTGCAGTGGGCAAGGCAGTTTTCACTGCCCATGAAGCGGAAGGCTGGAACGAGCGTGGTGAAAAAGTGATTTTGGTCCGCCGCGAAACGAGCCCCGAAGATGTCGGCGGAATGAACGCTGCGCAGGGAATTCTCACAGCGACAGGGGGCAAGACGAGCCACGCCGCAGTCGTCGCGCGCGGCTGGGGAAAATGCTGCGTGGTGGGCTGCGAAGCTCTGGATATCGACTACACCAAGAAACAGATGCGCGTGAACGGCCGCGTCATTTCTCAGGGCGATTGGATCACCATCGACGGAAATGAAGGCATCGTTTACGAAGGCCAAGTTCCCCTTGCGCGTCCTGAGGCGCCCAAAGCCTACGCCGTAGTGATGGGCTGGGCCGATGCAGTTCGCAAACTGGGCGTGCGCACCAACGCCGATACACCATTTGACGCCCGTCGCGCGCGCGAGATGGGCGCTGAAGGCATTGGCCTTTGCCGGACCGAACACATGTTCTTCAAAGATTTCGAGCAGCCGGAAAAGAGTATCGAACGCCAGTTGGCCATTCAGGAGATGATCATCGCGGATACGAAAGAGGCGCGTCAGCGCGCTCTCGACAAACTGTTGCCATTTCAGCGTCGCGATTTCGTCGGAATCTTCGAAGCTATGGATGGATTTCCGGTGACAATCCGGCTCATCGACCCGCCACTGCATGAATTTGTGCCTCACGAGCGCCCGAAGCAGGAAGAGCTGGCCCGGAAAATCGGCGTGCCGGTCGAAACGGTTGTCAGGCGCGTGGCTCAGCTTCATGAAGCCAACCCCATGCTCGGCCATCGTGGTTGCCGCCTGTGCATCACGTATCCAGAAATCCTGGTAATGCAAGTGACAGCAATCATCGAAGCGGCGATCGAATGCCAGAAGAAGGGAATTAAAGTATTTCCTGAAATCATGCATCCCCTCACGATGGATAAGAAGGAATTGAAAATTCTGGAACTCGAAACGCGAAACGTTGCTGACGCGATCATCGCAAAACATAAAGTAAAACTTAACTATCTTGTGGGCACGATGATCGAGCTTCCGCGCGCGGCGCTGCTCGCGGATCAGATCGCTGAGGTCGCCGAATTCTTTTCTTTCGGCACGAACGACCTGACGCAGACAACCATGGGCCTTTCGCGCGACGACGCGGGCCGCTTCTTGCCGGAATATGTCGACGAGAAGAAGGCTGCCATATTCGCTGCTGATCCCTTCCAGACGCTCGACCAGTCTGGCGTTGGAATGCTGATTAAGTGGGCCATCGAGCGTGGACGCGAGACGCGGCCGAAATTGAAGGTAGGCATCTGCGGCGAACACGGCGGCGATGCCGCCAGCGTGAAGTTCTGCCACAGAGTCGGGATGAATTATGTCAGCGCTTCGCCTTTCCGCGTGCCTATTTCGCGTCTGGCAGCCGCGCAAGTCGTGATCGAGGAGAAAGCGGCGAAGAAGGGCGGAAAGCGGAAGAAAGCGCGCGCCTGATGAGCTCGAGGCCGTTCGTCATCGGCATCTGCGGGGGAACCGGTTCTGGCAAAACGACGATTACCAACCGGCTCTGCCATGCACTTTCCACAATTGGCGTCCTCGTCTTGCAGCAGGATCACTATTACCGCGATCTGCAAAACCTAACGTTTGAGGAGCGTTCGCGGCAAAATTTCGATCATCCGAATGCGATCGACACAGCATTGCTTGTTGAGCATCTTCAGAGATTGCGCGAAGGCCACTCCATCGATCGTCCCGTTTATGACTTCACGCAGCACCGCAGGTTGCCGGAAACGGTCCATTTGGAACCTCGGCCGGCCATTCTGATAGAGGGTATCTTGATCTTCGAAAATGAGGCCTTGCGGAATCTGATGGACCTCAAAGTTTTCGTGGATACGGATGCCGATCTGCGCCTGATTCGCCGTATCGTCCGCGACGTTCGAGATCGTGAGAGAACCCTCGAATCCGTCGTGGAGCAGTATCAAAAGACAGTGCGTCCCATGCACCTGGAATTCGTCGAGCCGAGCAAACGCTATGCCGACGTCATCATTCCCGAGGGGGGACACAACGACGTAGGCGTTGACCTCGTCATCCAAAAAGTCCGCTCACTTATCACGAAATGGGATAAGCCTCGCTGAAAGCGCAAGTCCGCAGGTGTCCCGCAGAATTAGGTCGGCATTTTCAAGAAGAAGTAAAGGCCCACAAAGGCGAAGATCACGTCCGGCGCCCATCCCGCGAGCAGCGGCGGCAATTGGCCCACAGCACCCATCGCCTCGAACAGCGCTGCTGCCGCCCAATACACGATTCCAATTCCCACGGCGAGCGCTAATCCTCCTGTTGCGCCGCGCGTTCCCACCAAAAACGCGAACGGAATCGCCACGAACATAATGATCGGGGTAATCAAGGGAAACGCGAATTTCTTGTGCCATTCCACTGACAATCGTGCAGTGTCGAAGCCAGCTCTGCGCAGGCTGCGAATGTAATTTCCCAATTGGCTCCAATTCATCTGGTAATACTGAAAAACTTCGCGCTTGAAATACGTTGGCGGCTCCGAAATTTCCGGAAGGGAATCTACTCGAAAGGGGGCGTAGGCTGTCACGTTCGAGCTGCTGAAATCTCGTATCCATCCGCTCTCCAGCACCCACGTCTTGAGCGTCGGCTCCCATTTCGCTCGTTCCGCAAAGACGCGGCGGCGGACTTGAAAAGTCGCCGGATCGAGCTCAAATACATCCAATCCACCAAAGAGATTATTGTCCGGGTCGAAGAGCTGGTAGTTATAAATATCGCTATGGTCGCCGAAGATCCATTGGTGTGCCGGCTGGAAATAGGTCTGCGCCGGGCGGCCCTTGATCTGGTCGTGCAGCGCGTCTTGTCTCTGATTCGCGTAGGGAAGGAAGGTGTCATCCATCAGGAACATGCATCCTGTGAGCAGCAGACCGGCAAGAAGCAAGGGCAGCGCCAGACGAAACATGCTCACGCCGGAAGCCTTGAACGCCGTCACTTCATTGTTTTTCGCCAGCAGACCGAGCGTCACGAGCGTTGCCACCAGCGCGGCCAGCGGCAGCAGCTGATAGACCATCATCGGCAACAAATGGAAAAAGTAATTTGCGACAATGAAAATGCCAATGTGATTCCTGGCAATATCTCCGAGTAGATCAAAAAGCGTGAAGGCGTCGAACAAGACCATGAAGCCCGCCAGCATCACGACAAGCCAGAAGAAAAACGTGCGCAGGACATACAGGTCGAGGATCAGCGGGAACGCGCCCGTGCGATATCTCTTCCGATCTTGCATCGCCAGCAGTTTTTCGGTCCGTCCATTGAGCGTCGGGCTCGCCGTCACTCCCAAGTTTGCGCCCGCAGCCGCGGTGGCGGCAGCTTGCTTTCGCGCCCTGCGTGGCCAAACTCTTCTCACGTGTTCGAGCCATCGCGCTTCGGGCCGAATCCGCTCGATGCGCCGGAAAAGCAAAATCGCCGCCAGAAAAGTGACAAGGTTTGCGGCCCAGACCCCAAAGAACGGCGATAACGAGCCCTGCTGCGCGAAGTGGACGCCTGTGACGAAAACGAGGTAGTACGCGCAGATCAGCAAAATCGTCAGAACGAAGCCGCTGGCGCGGCCGCCGCGGCGTGGCCGCACTCCCACGGGGATTCCCAACAGCGCAAACAACAAACACGCAGCCGGAAAGGCAAGTCGCTGTTGCAATTCGACGCGCGCATCGCGCCATGCCGCTCCCTTCGCCGAGAAAAGTTCACGCAGCGACTCTTCTTTGACGGATATGCTGCGTGGGCTCTGCGACGCCGTATCCGAAGACGTAAGTGGCAGGTCTGTCGCTTGCTCCGCGGATGTCGAAAGATCGTAACGCTCGGGGTCGTCCGGGTTGTATTCGTGCGTGGAGACATCATCAAAGTGCAGAGTCAGCTTGCCCTGTTTGGGATCGGCGACTACAATAGCGTCCTTTGCTAAGGTCACTTTCGAGCCCGCTGAAGAATCTGACTCCGCCAGGAAGACACCGCGCCAGCGCGCGCCGGAAGCGTTAACGTCCCGAACGTACAGTACGTAGTGCGGAAATCGCTCGTCGAAGACGCGCGGCTGAATGGCGAGCGATGCCTGCGAGGTTCGAAGCTGATATTCGAGCGTGCGCAGTTTTTGTAGTGAAAGCGGCCCGAGCCAGAGCGTGATGACACAACTGAAGATCGTCGTCGCCAGCGCCACCGCGCCGATCGGCAGGAGCAAGCGGCGCAACCCTACGCCGCTGGCATTCAGTGCGACAATTTCGCTGTCGGCGGAGAGTCTTCCGAGCCCGATCAGCACTCCAACGAGCATGGACATCGGCAACGTAAAAATCAGCACGGGCGGCAGGGAACATAGGAACAGCTCGACTGTTTGTCCTGACGTTCCAGCATGCTGCACGATCAAACCCATCAATTGCACAAGTTGCGGGACGAAAAAAACGAATGTGAAAACGGCCAGCCCCAGGAAGGCGTGCGAGACAACTTCGCGGCTAATATATCGATCGAGGATGCGCATCGGTGCGCGGAGTCATTCTAGCACGAGCGGTTGGATGGTATTGGAGCGACGTTTCGTATGAGTCGCGTTCACCTGGTTCTCCTCTGGCACATGCACCAGCCGCTTTACCGTGACCCCACAACCAATCGATACATTCTCCCCTGGACTCGGTTGCATGCGTTGAAAGATTACTGGGGCATGGTGCGAACGCTCGGTGAATTTCCCAGCTTTCATGCCACCTTCAACGTTGTGCCCTCCATGGCTGAGCAGATCCAGGAGTATGCCAGCAGCAAATCCAACGATCCCTGGGTTGACGCGGCGTTCAAGCCAGCGGCCAAACTGACCAAGACCAATCACGAAGAAATCCTTGACCGCGCTTTTCAGGTGAACCACGAAAATCTGATGAGCCGCTGGCCGCGCTTCGTCCATTTGTTTCAGCAATTGCAGAATCTCGGCCGTGAACGCGCGCTCGCGCAATTCAACGTCCGTGACTGGCGTGACTTACAGTTGCTTTCGCAGCTTGCCTGGATGGACGAAGAATATCTCGTTCAGGATACCGTTGTTTCTGACCTAGCGCGGCGTGCTGAGAATTTTACGGAGGAGGACAAGCAGAGGCTCCATGCCAAGCAAGCGGAATTGTTGCAGAAGGTCTTGCCAGCGTATCGCGAGCTCGCCGAGCGGGGCCAAATTGAGCTTTCGACTACGCCATTTTTTCATCCCATTCTTCCGCTGCTTTGCGATTCGCGCATCGCGCGCGTCGCGAATCCCCATTCGCCGGAGCTTTCTCCGCCTTTTCGTTTCCCTCAGGATGCGCACGAGCAATTGCTTCGTGCTCGCCGCTACCATGAAAAACTGTTCGGCCGCGCGCCTGATGGCTTGTGGCCGTCGGAAGGTTCTGTTTCCGACGAAGCCCTCGCCATCGCCGCGGACATGGGCTTTCGTTGGTTTGCCACGGATGAAGGAATTCTTGGACGCACGCGAAACATCAGCTTCTGGCGAGACGGCGCGGGTGTGCCGGAAAATACGCACGAACTCTATTCGCCCTGGCGATTTAAACTTGGCGACAAGGAAATTGTCGGATTTTTCCGTGACCATTACCTTTCCGATCTCATCGGTTTTGTCTATGCCCGCATGGATGCAAATGATGCAGCAGCGGATTTTCATCGCCGCCTGCGCCTGATCGGCGAAAGAACGTCCGGCGACAAACCAGCGACGGTTTCCGTGATTCTCGATGGTGAAAATGCTTGGGAATACTATCGCGGAGGCGGCCGCGAATTTCTGAAGCATCTCTACAAGCGAATCTCTGATGACCCCGAAATCCGTGCCCTAACGGCTTCGGAAGCTATCGCCGCCGCAGGCGAAATGGGCACTCTCGAGGGAATTTTTCCCGGCTCGTGGATCAACGCCAATTTCGATATCTGGATCGGCTCTTCTGAGGATATTCGCGCCTGGGAGCTCTTGCGTGATGCGCGCCAGACGTATGCTGAGGTTGAAGCAGCAAGCCGGGTCGCCGGGCCGGAACCTGCAGCGGCGCCGAATCTCGCCGCCGCGTATGATTCGCTGCTTGCCGCCGAAGGCAGTGATTGGTGCTGGTGGTACGGCCCCGAGCATGGCTCGGAGAACGACCGCGAGTTCGACGAGCTCTATCGCAAGCACCTGACACAAGTCTATGTCGCGCTCGGGCGCGAAGCGCCACGCGCTCTGGCCGAGCCGATCAAGAAAATCGGCTTGACTCCGCAAGTGACGCCGCCAACCGACTGGCTTCATGTGTTTGTTGACGGGCGTGTGAGTTCCTATTTCGAATGGCTCGGCGCCGGACAATTCGGCGCGGCCCGCCGCGGCGCTGCGATGCATGGCCAGCCTTACGCCGTCGGCGAGCTCTTCTTTGGCTTCAATGAGGAATGGCTTTTCGTGCGTCTCGATCCCACGCGGGAAGGATTCGACCAGCTCGCGGATTGCGAGTGTCGCCTTGTCTTGCAGGCCGGTGGCGAGATCAAGATTTCTCTTCGGCTTCACGCTGGAAAGTTGATCGATGCCTCGGTCGAAAAGGACGGCGTGGAAATTGCGGCAAACTCTGCCAAATTCGCCACTGCGATCGGCAAGGTCATCGAAGTCGGCGTCGCCAAGGAACTCTTTTCTTTACGCGGGCAGCGCGCCATCCTCTTGAGCATTTCTTTGTGGCGCGGAGGCTTGCCTGTGGAGCTTGTTCCGCAGGAAGGTTCCATCGAACTGCGCCTCGGGGAAGAGAATTTCGCTTGGCCAGTCGAGCCAGCGTGATCTCCCTCTCGCCGGTTCGAGTTGCTGCCAACTTGCATCGGAAACGCCGGGCGTATCAGCCGTTTGGTTAGATTATCATCGGAGTAAACCATTGACAGAATTCGAGATAGGCGTATAGTCCTTCTCTGTCCCTCAATCCTTTGGGGTAAAACGCCGGCCTTCCCGATGATACGTGCCTCCATCTCTCGGTCGCAACGCTGGGTGTCGCTCAATTCTCATCCCCGGGCATTTCTCCGGTTCGCCGCCTTTGCTTTGCTCGCCCTGGGCGTTGGATTCACCTTTGCCGGCCGACCGATACCTTATCGGGGTATTCGTTTCACCCAAAAGGGGGTCCGGCACCCTGCCGCCCGTGCGCGTTTTTCGTTTGCTTCTTCTAGGCAAGGCGGCAGCCGGGCGCAAAATCTGTCGTGGGAATTTGAACCAAACGTCGGCCAGGCCGTGCCCCAGGCCAAATTCATCGCTCGCGCAAACGACGCTTCAGTCTTCCTGACGCAAAGTGGCCTTGCGGTCGTATGGACCAGCCGCGCCGCGAGGTCCGGCAAGTCCGCTGTATCGCGACGCCAAACGGCTCTTCAAATGGATTTCGAAGGCGCGCAGAAGAGCGCTCAGCTCAGTGCTGCGGGATTGCTTCCGGGCAAGACCAATTATCTCCTCGGCAACGATCCTCGCCAGTGGCACACCAACGTTCCGCACTATTCCGCCGTCCAATATCGCAGCCTCTATCCCCGAATTGACGCGCAGTTTTACGGCAACGTCCACGGCCTCGAATACGATCTGATCGTTCAGCCCGGCGGCGATTTGCAGAATGCCCGGCTTTTTCTTCGCGGTGCCAGCGCCCTCAAGATGAATCGCGCCGGCGACGTTCTCGTGCGTGTTGGCAGTCGTCAGATCGCCATGCATCGCCCGCAGATTTATCAGCAGGATGGCATCCGCCGTATCAATGTCGCCGGCGGCTACAAGCTCCTCAGTCGCGATGAGATTGGTTTTGTTGTTGGCAGGTATCGCGCCGATCTTCCGCTGGTCATCGATCCGCAGATTTCCATCGTATATACGACGTTCCTAGGAGGCAATGGCGCCGACAAATCCAACAGCGTCGCCGTGGATTCTTCCGGGAACGTTTACGTCGGCGGTACAAGCACCGACATCACAACGTTCCCTGAAGCGACGACTTGCAACGACGTGACGTCCTCGACATGCGGCGGCGCCAGCTCAGGTGCCACGTCTAATCTCTTCGTTGCGAAAATCAATCCCAACGGCGGCGCGACGGGCCTCGTCTATCTGACTTTCATCGGCGGCTCGGGCGACGATCAGGGCGGAATGATCGCTCTCGATAATTCCGCAAATCCTCCCAATCTCGCCATCCTCGGCTGGACCACCTCCACCGATTTCCCTGTGACCGTGACTTCCGGCAATCCCGGAAGTTCTCTCGACGGCTCCTCGGACATGACCGTCACCGACCTGAACGGCGCTGGCAACGCCTTGAACTACTCCGAGTATTACGGCGGCAGCGGCGCGGAAGCCACCCAAGGTTACGCTGGCATTGCCACAGATTCCTCCGGAGACGTGTTTATAACCTCCGATACATCTTCCGCCGATTTGCTGACAGCGATATCACCAACAACGACGGGTTTTCAGTCAACTTACGGCGGCGGCGCGAGCGACGGGTTCCTCGCGGAATTTACGGCATCTACAGGCACACTCGCTTACGCGACCTACTTTGGTGTCGACGCGACGGTGGCGAGCACAAGCATAGCGCTCGATAGCTCCGGCCATGCCTACATTGCGGGATCTACGTCTCTACCAGCGACTAACTTCCCGACGACCAACGGCTTTTCTGGCGGGCCTAGCGGTGGCTCATCTGACGCTTTTATAATGCAGATCAATCCCACTTCGGGCGGAGGGATCATTTACGCTTCCACATTCGGTGGCAGCGGCTCGGATCAGGCCTTTGCCATCGCCCTCGATACTTCCTCTCCACCCGACGCCTACATCACCGGCACAACGCAATCCTCAGACTTCATCCCCACTTCCGGCGTAACGAACGCCGGATACCAAACCTCCCTCAACGGCGCAGGCAATGCCTTTCTCGCTGTTGTTTCTCAGACCAACGCCACGCCCACTGTGACTTCGCTCCAATACGAAACTTATCTCGGCGGAACGGGCTCAGATTCGGGACAGGGAATTGCCGTGGTTTCTCCGTCGCAGGTTTATGTCGTCGGAAAAACAACCTCGAATAATTTCCCGGTCTTGTGTTCTTTGCAAAGTTTCACCGGCACACAAGACGCATTTCTCGCCGAATTGAATCCCACCATGAGCAGCGCATCATCGCTCATCTACACGAGTTTTCTTGCTGGCAGCGCGAGCACGGAAGCCAACGCCGTCGCCACGGACTCCAGCGGCGACGCCATCGTTGCCGGCGACACCACATCCAACGATTATCCGCTCGTCACCGGCGCTCCGCAGACCGGCATACAGCCAACCTGCATGAGCTGCGGATCGTCTCCTGCAGAGTCCGACGCGTTTCTCACCACTGTTACGCTCCCGAGCGGCGCTCAAGCCTGCGTCGCATTCGCTCCGCCCGCCGCGGTATTTGGCTCGTTTGCGGATGGAACTTCTTCGCCACCGATCACAATCCTCTTGACCAACGACGGCGATGCCAATCTGGATATTAGTGGCGTCACGATCAGCGGTACAAATAGCGGCGAGTTCTCACTCGTTGGGAATAATTGTCTGACGAATTCGCCTCTGGTGCCCGCACCCGGCAGTCCGAGTAGCTGTGACCTCGCCGTGCAGTTCACGCCCTCGGTATCGCCCGCTGCCTTGGGCTTGCAAACCGCAACGCTGCAAGTCGTGGACGACGGAGTCGCAAGCCCACAAGCACTAAATCTGCAGGGCACGGGAGCCTCGGTCGAAATCAGCCTGACCTCAAATTCCTTGAGCTTCCCGCCTACTCCGCAAGCTCAGACCGACCCGAACGCCATGACCGCCACGCTGACAAATATCGGAAGCGATAACCTGGCGATCAGCAGCGTCCAGATTTCAGGCGCGGACGCGACTGATTTCGTTTTTGCTACTGGAAACACATGCAACACTACTGCTACGGCAATTCCGCTCAGTGGCACCTGCACCGTCGCAATCACCTTTGCGCCGAATGAGATCGGTCCACCTCTAACCCTCAATGCTCAGGACGTCATCAACCTCTTCGACGCTACAAGTGCCACTACGGAAACCGTCGCGATAGCACTCTCCGGCCAGGAAGTCGCCGCGGCACCGGCCGCCGTTTTTTCCCCCACTTCGCTCACATTCACAAATGAAAACGTCGGCGTCGCCAGCGGCTCTCAACCCATCACGCTCACAAACAACGGCAACATTTCGCTTTCGATTTCGAGCATCGCGATTACTGGCGCAAATCCGGGCGATTTTTCTCTTTCGCCCGCGAGCAATTGCCCAATTTTGCCATCAACACTCAGTCCGAATTCACCAAACAACTCCTGCACGATCAACGTGCTCTTCAAGCCGACCACGACCGGTCTTCGCTCTGCCAGCGTCACGGTTACCGATAACGCTGGCGGCTCGCCTCAGTCAATTCCTCTAGCCGGCACAGGAACATCCCCTGGCGTGAATTTTTCGCTGCCGAATTTGACCTTCGGCCCGCAGGATGTTTCCACTTCGAGCACGCCGCCTATGACGGTGATGCTGTCGAATACTGGCAACGGCCCGCTGACCATCAGCAGCATCGGTTTCACCGGTACGAACCCCGGCGACTTCTCGCAGACGAACAACTGTCCCTCGTCTTCGTCAACTCTCAATCAAAACAGCGCCTGCACGATTTCCGTCACCTTCACGCCCACGGCAACCGGTTCTCGCTCCGCCTTGTTGACCGTCACCGACGACGCCACCACATCACCGCAGACATTGTCTGTTTCCGGCACCGGCGCTCAGCCGACCGCCCTCTTCGTTCCCAACGGCCTGCAATTTCCGACGACAGTCGTCGGCATCAAAGTCGCCGGCACACCCATCCAGGTGCAAAACACCGGCAACGGCCCGCTTGTCATCACCAATCTCAACTTCGCCGGTGCGGATCCGGGCGATTTCTCAGCCACCGGCACCTGCGTTCCGTCCGGGTCGAATGTCACCGTCGCCGCAGGAGGGAATTGTTCGCTCACTCTTTCATTTCTGCCCACAAGCTCCGGAGCGCGCAGCGCCAATCTTGTCCTCACCGACAACGCTCCGAACAGTCCGCAGACGGACGTCCTCAACGGCACTGCTCAGGATTACCAATTGCAGCCCATTTCCGGCGGCTCGACCTCCGCAACCGTCGCCGCAGGCTCATCTGCGACGATCAGCATGCAGGTGACTCCATTTAACGGCTTCAGTGGCACCGTGAATCTCTCCTGCAGCGATTCTGTAACCGGCAGCACATGCTCGATCACGCCATCCGTCGCGGTATCGGGGAATTCGCCGGCGCCGTTCACTGTCAACCTCACCACGACCGCCAGCTCCAGCGGCTCGACGTTCTTGCGCAGCCCCTTTGGCAACCGCCCGTTCGGACTTCGTCCGCTTCCGTTGTGGACGCTCTGTCTCCTGGCTTTTGCCTTGCTAGCTTTCCTTCTGAAGACGAAGCCTCGCCGCCGTTATCTGCGGCCTTTGCTGATTCTCAGCGTGCTGGCATTGTCGTCCTGCGGAGGAGGGAACGGCAGCAACACAACTCAAAGTATGGCCACGCCTCCCGGTTCGTACACCATCGTCGTCACGGGAACGATCACCGGCACGTCTCGTTCCGCCAACCTCACGCTCACTGTCACGCAATAGGGAATTTCAGAAGAGCTTAATCGCCAGGTCGCGCGGATTTCTGCCCACAGGCACGAGAGTAATCAGCGCATTCGTGTCCGTCCGAATCGCCGCCAGGTCATCCGAGCCGGCGTCGACGACAAGCGCCATATCGCCAATCGGCGCGAGTTCAATCACGCCCGGGCCTTGTCCCGTCGTCACGGGAGGCCCGATTTGCCTCGTTTCGATCTCCACGGGGACCACATGCGAAGCTCCCGCGTCAGAAACGTACAGCGACGCACCATCCGGCGAGAGGACGGCCTGCGCTGGTGCCGCTCCAAGCATAAGGTAGTCCGAAACTTCATTCGTCCAGGTGTTGACGAAAATCAGTCCATGAGCGTCCGGCGACACGATATAGAGCTCTCCGCCGTCCTTCGAGAAGAGGAAGCTGCCGGTCGTCCCGCCGATGTCGAGATTCGTTATCGTCTCGAACCTCCGCAAATCCACAATGGAAATCCGGTTGCTGCTCCCCGAGGAGATATAAGCCTTCGATCCGTCGGGAATGATTCCGATCTGTTCTGGATCCGCGACCACACGCGCAACGCCGCGCGGCGTAAGCGTCGCCGCGTCAAGTATGGAAACCGTTGCATCGCCGCGATTCGTGACCACAATGAGCTTGCCATCGGGTGTGGCTCTCGCAATCCACGGGCGTCGCCCCGCTCGCCCGCGCGCTACAATCTGCCGCGACGCGCAATCAATCGCGACGACCGCATCGGAGCCCGAAGCCGCAACGTACACTCGCGCGTCATCCGGCGAAAAATCCAGCGCATAAGGAGCTGCGCCGACACGAATTCGCGAAACAATCTGTCCGGAACGCGTGTCCAGCACCCAGACGTATCCTCCCGCCGTGCTGACTCCCCAGATTTCGTCGCGTTTCGGGTCTGCGCGAATGCCGCTCGGCTCTGGCCCGACGGGAATTGTCGCCACCGGCTTGAGGCTCACCAGATCCACCACTGTGAGCGTGCCGTCAGCCGTGTTCGCCACGTACGCATATAAGTGCAGTCCCGCTCGCAAAAACGATGGCCGGTGTTCGCGTGCAATTTCGATCGCCGCTATTCCCAGCAGCACGATGAGGATAAAAATGAGTCGCGCATTCCAGCGGGAACGATTGCTGCGCGGCGGGCCTGGGATAGCCGAGAGTGGCGGGACGCTCACAGGATGTTAATTCAGCGTGCGATGAACCACGGATGCGATTTGCCGGATTTCGCCCATCAGCTGCTCGAGCTCTTCGGGAATAATCGACTGCATGCCATCGGAAAGCGCCTTGTCAGGATCGTGGTGCACTTCGACGATTAATCCATCCGCGCCCACGGCAACCGCCGCGCGCGAAAGCGGTAGGACTTTATTCCGCCGCCCCGTACCGTGGCTCGGGTCCACAAGGATCGGCAAATGGCTGCGCGACTGTACCGCTGGAATCACGCTCAAATCCAGCGTGTTTCGCGTGTAGTCGGAAAACGTGCGCACGCCGCGTTCGCACAGCATCAGTTGGTAGTTGCCTTCCGAAAGGATGTACTCGGCGGCCATCAGAAATTCATCCAGCGTCGCCGAAAGTCCGCGCTTCAGCAGCACGGGCTTAGAAGCTTTTCCCGCGCGCTTGAGCAGCGAAAAATTCTGCATGTTTCGCGCGCCGATTTGAATCACGTCCGCGTATTCTTCCACCAAATCGAGGCTTTCGTTGTCCACTGCTTCCGTCACGATTCCCAATCCGAATCGCTCGCGCACTTCCGCTAGAATCTCCAGTCCC
>JASHRL010000087.1 GCA_030037355.1 Candidatus Acidiferrales bacterium
ATTTCGACGACGCGAGTGATTCACGCGCAGCAAGGCGGGCAGGGATTTTTCGGCGATCCGTTTTTCCAGCAGTTCTTCGGGAACCCCTTCGGGCAGGGGCAGGGCGTGCCGCAGACGCAGAAGGAACAGAGCCTGGGTTCCGGCGTGATCATCAATCCTGACGGCTACATTCTGACGAACAATCACGTGGTGGCGCACGGCAGTGACATCGAAGTCGTCTGGAACAACAAGAGCTATAAAGGAAAAGTGGTGGGCACGGATCCGCAGACGGACATCGCGGTGGTGAAAATCGACGCGACGGGCCTGCCGACGCTGACGTTCGGCGATTCCTCGAAGCTGCAAGTGGGCGACGTGGTTTTCGCCATCGGCGATCCCTTCGGAATCGGCGAGACGGCCACGATGGGAATCGTGAGCGCGATGGGTCGCAGCAACCTGAATATCGAAGGAGGCCAACAGCAAGGAGGCCGGCAGTCGTATGAGGATTTCATTCAGACCGATGCGGCCATTAATCCGGGGAATTCCGGCGGCGCGCTGATTGACCTGCACGGGAATTTGATCGGCATCAATACGGCGATCCTTTCGAGCAGCACGGGACCGGACGGCGAAGGCGGAAATGAAGGAATCGGCTTCGCGATCCCCATCGATCTGGCGCGCAACATCATGCAGCAGATCATCGAGCATGGAAAAGTGGAACGCGGGCACGTCGGGCTTGTGATTACGAACCTGACGCCCGACATGGCCAAGGCGTTCGGCTATACGGCGGGAGGCACGGGCGCGCTCGTCAATCAAGTGACCCCGGGCGGCCCAGCGGAAAAAGCCGGAATCAAGCGCGGGGATATCATCCTGGCGCTGAATGGCGAGCCGATTACCGGCTATGGCGACCTGACAGCGCAACTCGTGAATTCGGCTCCGGGAACGGTGGAACACCTGAAGGTGTTCCGCGACGGCAAGACGTTTGACGTTCCAGTGACGGTGGTCGCGGGCGCGCCAGAGCAGGCCGACAATATGTCCAGCGGAGGCGGACAATCGGCGCAGCCAGCCGAGCCTTCGGAAAATCCGGGGAAGGCGCTGGCAGGCGTGAAGGTCGAAGCGCTGACGTCGGACATCGCGCAACAATTGAATCTGCCAATGTCCACCAAGGGAGTTGTGGTGGATTCGGTGGACCAATCGAGCGACGCGGCGGATTCGGGGTTGCAACGCGGCGATGTGATTCAAGAAGTGAATCACAAGCCAGTGACCAACGTTCAGGAATTCCGTGCGGCACTGGGCGGGACGGACAATCAACCGGTTCTTTTGCTGGTGATACCGCCCGGACAACCGAATACAACAGTATACTTGCTCATCCAGCCGGGATCGTGAAGTTCTGAGTTCCGGAAAACACACGGTGCGGGAGCGAAAGTTCCCGCACCGGCTTCCGTTTTCATCGAAACAGAAAATCGCGGGTAATGGGTCTGTTTGAATTTTGAGGCCTTATCCCCCAGGCTCGACTAGCCGGGGACCTGGGTGCCCCGCTTACAAGAAAATTCAAACTGATCCACCGCCAAATCGCTTTGCGACGCGTGAAAAAATGCACGGCGACGGTAGAAAATTCCCCTCAGGCGGCTTGCCGAAGCCACTGCCCAGCAGCGAACGCCATACACGAGTTGAAAATCACGCATGACTTTGCGTTTTCAGGCGCTGAATGAAAACGAGATACAGAGGCGCGGGAGACGAGAGAAAAGAAATCAAAATCCGATGAAATGTTGGACAAGATCGTGCATGGAAAATCATCGGAAAAGACTGGACTGAGCGCAACCGATCGAGCGATTGCGGGTTTGATGGAATACGGTCGAAAAATCAGCAGGAGTCCAGCGAGATGCGGAAATACGCCTGGAATTGCTTCGGTTGCTGGATAGAGCAACCAAATTTCTTACTGGTACGATCGTACTATTCACCCAGCCACGAGGACTAGTACTACAATCATCTCACGCGGCCACGTGTGATGCGTTTCAAAAGGGGAAAAATGCCGTCGTCGAAGGACAAGGGGTTTTACACAGACGCGACTGGGTTCACGCTGCTCTCGAGTGGAAAGCCGCGATGGCGGTCGTTTGGCGCGGGATTCGGAATTGAATTCCTGGTGCTGGCGTGCGCGCTGTGGCTGCCGATGCTTTTCCCGAAGCAGATGGAGACGGCAACGCAATACATGGTGATGCACATTTCCGTTCCGCGTCTGGAACCGTGGAAGCCGCAGCCGAAAGTGCAACCGAGACGAATCCTGCCGCGAAAGCCGGAGATCGAAAAACCGGCCGTGGTTCCTCCGCCGCCGAAACCAAAACTGATCGAGCCGGTGTTCAAGGCGCCGGTGATCGTGCACAACGTCGTGAGGCACAATCCGACGCAGGCTCCGAAAGTGAATGAGTTCGCGCGAGCGGTGCCGGATGTTCCGACGATGTCGCTGGGAAGTTCGGCGCTGCCGGATTTGAAGAAACCAAAAGCTCCGGTGCAGACCGGAGGGTTCGGCGATCCGGATGGATTGAAAGCGACGGATAAGGTGACGCACTCGGTCAACATCAGCCAGGCGGGCGGATTCGATATGCCGGATGGACCGGGAAATGGAAATGGCAGGGGCGGAGCAAAGGGCGTGCAGGGAGTGGTGGCAAGCGCGGGTTTCGGGAACGACACGGCGATTGCGGGCGGGACGCGCCACGGAGGCGCCGTTCAAGAAGGAGGGTTCGCGGACGACAGCGTTACGACGAGCGGACCACACGTGAGGAAAGCGGCTGATGCCGTACCTAATGAGACACCTGTGGTGGTGCTCTACAAGCCCGATCCGCAGTACACTGCAGAAGGGAAGCAAGAAAAGATTCAAGGCGACGTAATTCTACAAGTGATCTTTCGGGCCTCGGGGCAAGTGGACATCGTGCGCGTGGTGCAGGGCCTGGGACACGGGCTAGACCAAAA
>JASHRL010000088.1 GCA_030037355.1 Candidatus Acidiferrales bacterium
GAAGCCGGTTCATTTGCGGAGCGGGTGAAGCAGCAGGCGGACATCGTCCGCGTCATCGGCGAATACGTGCGCCTGAAAAAGAGCGGGCAGAATTTCACGGGGTTGTGCCCGTTCCATCAGGAAAAGACGCCGTCGTTCGCTGTTCATCCCACGAAGCAGATTTACCATTGCTTCGGCTGCGGCGTCGGCGGAGACGTCTTCAAGTTCGTTATGGAGATGGACAAGATACCGTTTCCCGAGGCAGTGCGCAGTGTTGCCGAGAAGTGCGGCATACCCATTCCGAAGCCGCGCGAGCGTTCGCCCGAAGAGCGCCGCGAGAATCAACAGCGCAGCGCGCTCGTGGAAATCCACCGCGAGGCCTCGGCATTTTTCGTACGTACGCTGAATTCCTCAGCCGAAGGAAAAGTCGCGCAGGCGTATCTCGAGGAGCGCGGGCTCGACGCGGACGCAATCGCGCGCTTTGGCATTGGCTATGCGCCTTCTTCGGGCGATGCATTGCTTCGGCATCTCAAGGCCAAATACGCAGAAAAACTGCTCGAATCCTCCGGACTTTTCTCGCGCGACGCGAGCGGCCGCCTCTTCGATCGTTTCCGCCGCCGCATCATGTTTCCCATCGCCAACGAATCCGCCAAAGTCATTGCTTTCGGCGGGCGCGCGCTCGGCGACGACAATCCCAAGTATTTGAACTCACCCGAAACACCGATCTACACGAAAAGCAGTGTTCTCTATCATCTCGATCGCGCCAAAGAAACGATTCGCAAGAGCGACTTTGTAATCCTCGTCGAGGGTTACATGGACACCATCGCCGTTGCGCGAGCGGGCGTCGCAAACGTCGTCGCCAGTTGCGGGACAAGTCTCGCCGAGGGCCAGATCAAGTTGCTCGGGCGTTTCTCGCGCCGCATCGTCGTGAATTATGATCCGGACACGGCTGGCCAGGCTGCTACCGAGCGGTCGCTCACCCTCCTGCTCGAAAAAGAGTTCGATGTGCGCGTTCTGGCTCTCCCCGGCGGCGCCGATCCGGACAAATACATCAAGGAAAACGGCGCGGATAGCTATGCGGCCCGTCTCCGCGAAGCGCCGGCCTATTTCGATTACCTCATCGCCCGCGCGCGGCGCATGGATCGCACGACAGCGGAAGGCAAACTTGCGGCCGTGAATTTCCTGATGCCTTACGCGCAGCGCATTCCCAATCGCTTGTTGCGCTCCGAGTTAGCGACGAAAATAGCCTCCGAATTGCGCATCGAGGAGCCGGTGTTTCGCGAGGCTTTACGCCGCGCGGTCGCCGAGCGGCGCAGCGAAGTGAAGCCCAAGCCGGAATTGATGACCTATGGGGTGCGCCCGGCCGAGCGGCGGCTGATGCAAATGCTTGTCGAAGCGGAAGGCTTCCGCGAAAATCTCGCGCAACGAATCGCCGATGCTGCTTCTCACAAGGGCCTTGAAACCGAACGAATTTTCGAGGCGCTCGTCGAAGCCGCGCGTTCCGGCGCGCGCCCGGATCCTGCGGCTCTGGCTGAATCACTTCCGGAACACGATCGGCGTCTTCTGTTTGAGGTTCTTTTTGAAGCAGCGCCTGAACCGCAGTGGGAAGAGGCAGAGTCGTGTCTCGTCGAACTGGAATGCCGCAAAGTGGAAGCGCGGCTCACCGAACTTGGACGTCAGATCGCTGCGCTTGCGCCGGGTCAGAAGGGGCTGGAGCTTCAGGGCGAATTCATGCAACTGAAAAAGGAGCTGGCAAAGCTGAAAGGCCATCAATCCTTGGCCGCGAATGCGGATGGCTCAAGCCAGAAATCTTAGCGCAAAGGAAAGAAAGTTTTCAGGCGTCTGCGGCTTCGGCAACTGTTTGTTGTCGTCCGGCGTTTGCAAATTGACGTTGATATAGCTCCGCATAGAGCCCGCCCGCATCCAGGAGTTCCGCATGGGTGCCGCGCTCGACGATGCGTCCCTCCTGCACGACCAATATCTGATCTGCCTTGAGAATCGTCGAGAGACGATGCGCGATGACGATGGAAGTGCGTCCGGCAAGAGCCACTTCGAAGGCTCTTTGTATTGCTGCTTCGGACTCGGAATCCAAATGCGCCGTCGCCTCATCGAGAATGACGATGTCGGGCGCCTTCAGCAAGAGCCGCGCAATCGCCAGACGTTGCTTCTCGCCGCCGGAGAAGCGATACCCGCGGTCGCCCACAAGCGTATCGAGCTGTTTCGGCAAGGATGAGATCAGCGGAAGTATTTGGGCCGCGCGCAACGCCTCGGTCAAATCCTCATCTGTCGCGTTGGTCTTTGCGTATAGGAGATTCGCGCGGATCTTGTCATGGAAGAGGTGCGCATCCTGAGTGACGACGCCGATTCGCTGATGCAGGGAATCCAGTCTCGCATCACGGACATCGATGCCGTCGATTTTTACCGACCCATTTTGCACGTCGTATAGCCTGGCGACGAGTTGCGTAATCGTCGTCTTGCCCGCGCCGGAAGGCCCCACAAGCGCCACGAGCTGGCCCGGCTCGGCCGTGAATGTGATGTCATAAAGGACAGTTTTCTCTGGCGTTTTGTCCGGCACGGCGATGGATTCCAGGGATGCGAGCGAGACTTCTGCCGCCGTCGGGTAGCGGAAGGAGACATGATCGAAGGAAATTTTCGCCGGCCCGCTTGGAATCGCGACCGCGCCAGCTTTTTCCTGAATCATGGGCTGCAAATCAAGCACTTCGAAGACGCGCTCGAACGAGACCAACGCTGTCATGACATTGACCTGAATGCTGGAAAGCCCCGTCAGCGGGCCGTAGAGTCGCGCCAGATAGGAGACAAGAGCCACAACAGTTCCGACGTCGAGCTGGTGTTTGACGGCCAGCACGCCGCCCCAGCCGTATGCCAACGCGGTCGCGAAAGAAGCCATCAGAAGCAACGCCGTAAAGAAAAGCCTCCCGTAAAGAGTCCGTTTTACGCCGATATCGGAAACGCGCGCGGCTTTGGCCTCGAACGCTTTGTTTTCGTCGTCGGGACGGCCAAAGAGCTTTGCGAGCTGCGCGCCGGCCACATTGAAACGCTCCACCATGACGCTGTTCATCGAAGCAGTGAGGTCGTAACTTTCTCGCGTTATCGCCTGCAGCTTCCGGCCCCAGAATCGCGCCGGAAAAATGAACAGCGGCAACAGAATCAGCGCCGCGAGCGTTATCTTCCACGAGAGCATGAACATGGCGCCGAGAATCAGCGCAACGGTGATGATGTTGCCGACGACATTCGAGAGGATGTCGGTGAATGCGGTTTGCGCTCCGGAAACGTCGGTGTTCAGCCGGCTGACCAGCGCCCCGGTTTGCGTACGCGTGAAAAACGCGAGCGGCATCTGTTGGATATGTGCGAATAGCTTGGTCCGCATCGAAAGCACAATCCGCGTGCCTATTTTTGCAGCCAGATAGGACTGCGAAAGCCCAAGCCCACTGTCGAAAATCGCCAGAAGGCCGATCAGAGCCGCCATCTTGATAATGAGCGTGGCGTTGCCCTTGAGGATGCCGTTGTTGATGATGTCGCGATAAATGAGAGGGTTAGCGATGCCGATGGCAGCATCAAGGATGACGACAAGCAGAAAGAGCGCGAGAAGCCAGGCGTACGGAGCCGCGAATCGCAGCATGCGCTTCGTTGTGCCTGGTCTGATTTTTTCGTGTACGACCGATGCGTCCTGCCTGAGAGCTCGCATCGGCCGCATCATTCCGGCCATGGACATCGTCATTCCTCAGAAACTATTGAGATTCGCGCGATAGGGAGCGTAAAGAGCGCCAACTCCACTCATGCCTATACTCTCGCTTTTGGCCACCCTCGGGCAATCCAACAGTCGATTCATTGGATTACTGGGCGCCTGTTCCGGACGCGAGCCGAAGTTTAAGAACCAAATTGACGCAATAGCGGGTTCAAGGCTATGCTAGTAGGGTTTTGGACGAAACGGAGTGGCCACTTGCTGCATCTGATACAATGAGAGCAAGTTGCGCGGTACGGGCTTGGGAAAATCGGGCGCGGGAGTGGGAAGTCTAGATCGTCTTCGCGGTGCGAATCATCAGTTTCATCCGTCATATCGGTTTGCTATGAATCCCGCTCGCCGGGGTGTCTTCTCTCCGGCTGAGCGCAGCGCATTGAGAAGCGTTCCGCCCGCTGGCGAACGCTCGCCCCGCTTGGGGGAGGAAACTTGACAGTAGCAATTGAAGAAAAATATGACCAGGTACGCCAGCTCATCAATATGGGCAAGGAACGCGGCTACCTGCTCTATGACGAAGTGAACGACATCCTTCCGGCGGAGGTGCATTCCTCCGAGGAAATCGATGACCTGCTCTCGACTTTCGAGCGCTATGGCATCGATGTGTATGAAGATCTTTCCAGCGCAAAGGCGGCGCTTGCGGCAGGAGAAGCCGGCGAATCGGCCGAGCCTGCCAAAGATGAATCGGCGTCTTCTTCCTCGGATAACGAGGTCGATCTCGATCTGACTCCGGGAGCACTCGAAAAAACGAACGACCCGGTCCGCATGTACCTGCGTGAAATGGGCACGGTGCCCCTGCTGACTCGCGAAGGCGAAGTCGCGATCGCCAAGCGTATCGAGCGTGGCCAGGTTCTGGTTCTCAAGACGATTACGCGCTCTCCCTTGGTTCTCAAGGAAGTCATGGCCATCGGGGATGATTTGCGCAGCGGCGCCCGCTCCATCAAGGAAATCGTCCAGTTCGACGACGAAGAGCTCACCGAAGAGAAAATCGAAAACAAAACCAAGCAGACGCTGAAGCAATTGGATCGCATTGCCAAGCTTTATCTTCAGGCGCTCAAGCAGGCGCAGAAACTCGAACGCACGCCGAAATCCAAGAAACGTTCCTATCTGCACGCTCGGTATGCCTTGGCGCGCACGCGCATCGAAATGTCGAATCGCGTCCGCGAATTCGATTTCAATCCATTCGAGCGCAAGCGTCTCATTGACAAACTCCGCCAGACGGTCGAGCGCGTCTACGCTCTCGAACGGGAAATCACCAAGCTCGAGCGCCGCGTGGACGCTTCCAAGGGCGACGTTCTCGCCGAGGCCCGACGTGAGCTGCGGGACCGCCGCACTGAGCTCCGCGAAATCGAAATCTCCGCTGAAGTCAGCACACCGGAACTCAAACGCGCGCTGCAGATCATCGTTCGCGGAGAAATCGAGGCTGAGCAGGCCAAGAAGGAACTGATCGAAGCGAACCTTCGCCTCGTGGTTTCCATTGCGAAAAAATATACGAACCGCGGCCTCCAATTCCTCGACCTGATTCAAGAAGGCAACATCGGTTTGATGAAGGCTGTCGACAAATTCGAATGGCGGCGCGGCTACAAATTCTCGACGTACGCTACCTGGTGGATTCGCCAGGCGATCACGCGCGCCATCGCCGACCAGGCTCGCACCATCCGCATTCCTGTGCACATGATCGAGACGATCAACAAGCTCGTGCGCACGAGCCGCCAATTGGTCCAGGAACTCGGCCGCGAGCCTACTTCGGAAGAGATCGCCAAGCGCATGGATATTCCTGTCGCAAAAGTCCGCAAGATTTTGAAAATCGCGCAGGAGCCCATCTCGCTGGAAACTCCGATTGGAGAAGAGGAAGATTCGCATCTGGGCGATTTCATCGAAGACAAGGCGGTCGTGTCGCCTTCCGATGCGGTCATCAACCTCAGCTTGAAAGAGCAAACTTCGTCTGTTTTGAAGACGCTCACGCCGCGCGAAGAGAAAGTCATCAAGATGCGCTTCGGCCTCGACGATGGCAGCGAGCACACGCTCGAAGAAGTCGGCCAGTCCTTCGCCGTCACGCGCGAGCGCATCCGGCAGATTGAAGCCAAAGCCCTGCGCAAGCTGCGCCATCCTTCGCGTTCGCGCAAGCTGCGCGCATTTCTCGAAGGCAGCGCGAACGAATTCTAGGTTCCCGGGAAACCGAAAGTATCCACTAATGATTACCCGCGCGCTCGGCATGAATGCGCAGTTTTCGCGCGCAAGAAATTGGCCGCGGCTTCGAGCGTAGATGACGAAAAAAGACCAGAAACTGAGGCCACCGGAGAAGTCCTATGCGCACGTTCCGTTGTTCGACAAGCTCGGCGTCAAATCAGAAAGCCGCGTCGCAGTTCTGAAAATCTCCGATGTGAACTTTCTCTCAGAACTTCGAGAACGCACACAGGAGGTCTCTCTCCTTCGTCCCCGCGGGAATTCGGATCTGATTTTCCTGGGAATTGAAAGCAAGGCCGACCTGAACAAGCTGTCATCGCACCGGTCGAGCCTGAAATCGAATGGCGCAATCTGGGCGGTTTATCCGAAGGGCATCGATCGCGTTCGTGAGGCCGACGTTCGCGCCGCAGCGCTCGCTTCCGGTCCGGTTTGGTGGACGTCAAAATCGTCAGTTTCTCGGCCACGCACACGGGACTCAAACTCGTTATTCCACTGGCTCAACGTTGATCGCTGTTCCTCGAGTTGGCGATTGTCGCGTCATCCTCCGCCCGGATTCGCAATTTCCAGTAACGATGCGCACATGGCGAGATTGCTTTCCGGATGCTGCGGATCATAAAAAATAGCTACGCTCATTCCTTCCTCTAGAGTACGAGTAAAGTCGTTTCCTGAACCCGAATGCGTCTTCCCGCTCGCGTCCTGAAATTCGTACGTGATGGTCGAGTTGTTCTTGAAGTAGCGCTGTTTGGTCACGCGCCCTTTGGAGACTGCTCCGTTCTCCAGTAAATTCCAGTCGTGCCGAACTCCTCGCCGCATGAAAAACGGAATACTTGCAACCAGTAGCGCAACACACGTGAAAAAAATTTCCTGTCCATGAAATTCGGCAAGCGAATGAGATCTTTCCCACACGCCATAGAGATTTGAGAGCAGTAGCGTGTCAACGACAAGCACAGCAAGCAACACCACGCTAAACGTCAGCCGTCCGCGCCGCGTCAATCGCACGGGTCGCGGTGGAGGCAGGGAAAGCAGAGAATTGTATTGTTCGGCCTTTTCGTCGCGTAATGCGTTATCTTCGGCCGCATTCCCCGGCGCATCGTCGCCTTCACCAGTTCCTTGAGCTGGGTCGCGCAATTGGCGAAGCCCCTGCGTGGCGCCCGCAAAAATCACGCCGAGCAACAGCGTTGGCAGCGTGGCAAACAGAATCGCGCCGGCCCAGTTGTGCTGCTCG
>JASHRL010000089.1 GCA_030037355.1 Candidatus Acidiferrales bacterium
TCGATGAGGAGGAAAATCAAGCCAGTCACCCAGCCCAATACGTAACACAGCAGACCGGCGACATTTTCGGCGAGGCCAGAGGTGGCTGCCGGTATCGCGGTTCCTTGAGGCACCCCTGCCGGAGCGGGCGTGGGCGCTTGCTGCGGCGCGCCACAATTTGAGCAGAAAGCGGCAACATCGGCGACGCTGGATCCGCACTTTGAGCAATGTGGCATGGCCCCCTCCTTGGAGAATGTTCTTTGCGCGAGCGTAGCAAAGCCTCCGGCGAGCGGCAAGTAAATTTGGAACAATCCAGCGCGATTGAGTAGAATCGCGCGGCAAAATGAGTCCATTGGCGAGACTTCTGATCTCGCGGAGAGTGCTTCCCTGCCGACTCAATTCGTGAGCGCTGCACCGCGGCCAACGCGGCGAATCCTGGGGCTCGAATGGCCGAGCCGAATGACCGCCATAGAGCGCAATTCTCTGCTCGCGGGCGGCTTCGGATGGATGCTCGATTCCTTCGACGTGACGCTATACGCGATGGTGCTGGCGTCCTTGATGCGGGACCTGGGAATCGGGAAAAGCACTGGCGGGCTGCTTGGTTCCCTCACGCTGCTGGCGTCGGCAGCAGGTGGAGTGATATTCGGATTTGTCGCCGATCGCATTGGCCGATCGCGCTCGCTTTCGACTTCCATCGTGATCTACTCGGTGGCAACCGCAGCTTGCGGGTTTGCCAGCAGCGTGGCCATGCTAGCGATTTTCCGCGTGATTCTCGGGCTGGGCATGGGCGGCGAATGGACCGCTGGCGCGGCGTTGGTCGCGGAGACATGGCTGGCGGAGCATCGCGGCAAGGCGCTGGGACTAATGCAATCCACGTGGGCCATTGGTGGGATGCTGGCCGCCGGCGTAGCGTGGGCGATCTTGCCGCGATGGGGATGGCGCGGCGTCTTTTTCGTTGGCGTGTTGCCGGCGCTCATGGCGCTGTGGATTCAGCGGCGCGTGCCCGAACC
Organism: Candidatus Acidiferrales bacterium; assembly: GCA_030037355.1. Classification (GTDB taxonomy): domain Bacteria; phylum Acidobacteriota; class Terriglobia; order Acidiferrales; family UBA7541; genus DAHUXN01. The sequence goes on from JASHRL010000089.1 coordinate 990, forward strand.
GGAGATATGGAAGAAACACGAGCTGACAGCGGGAAGTTCGGCTCGCGTGCCGCTCCGTGTGCTTTGGCGCAAGGACATTCGCTGGAACGGATTGCTGGCGACGGCGATGAATACGTTCAGCATGATCGGTTACTGGGGACTCTTCACCTGGATTCCGGCGTATTTTTCCCTGCCTGTGTCGCAGGGAGGCCGAGGATTGAGCATTGCGGAAACATATTCCTGGCTATTGATCATTGGCGCAGGGCAGTGGCTCGGATATGTATTGTTCGGGTTTGCGGCGGACAGCTTCGGACGACGAAGGACGTATTTCGCGTACTTGTTCGTGGCGGCAGTTCTCGCGCCGGTGTATGGATTTGTTCAGCGGCCGGCGCTGCTGCTTGTGCTTGGCCCCATCGTCGCGTTCTTTGGCACGGGATTTTTCTCCGGCTTTGGCGCAATCGCTTCCGAACTCTTCCCTACCGAGATTCGTGGCACGGCGATGGGACTGAGTTACAACGCCGGGCGGGGAATTTCAGCGATTGCGCCGTTCATGATTGGAAGACTGGCGAATCGGTTCGGCCTGGGGCATTCATTTTTCTTCCTCGGCGCATCGTTCCTCATTGCTGCGTGCCTCACGCTGGCTCTGCCGGAGACGAGAGGTAAGCAGCTCGAGTGAGCGCCGCGTGAGACTTACGTCCACGCAAGGCTCAAGAAGAAGAAACTCAGCGCTCGATTTCGAAACCGCCGACCAGCTCTTTTTCAGAGTCCTTCTCCGGACTCTTCGCTGGAGAAGCAGCAACGGGAACGCGCTCGGCTGTGACGGGCGCTTTCGCTGGCGAGGCTTTTGGGGCGACAGGCTTGGCTGAATCTGCGGGCGGCGTCTCCGCAAAATCGGCCATTTGCAAGCGAAGATTTCCTGCGTTGGTGGCAAAGGCGAGCGCGGTCTGCAGCTCGATGATGCCGGCACGGGCCATGCGTTCGAGCTCGCCATCAAAATGCTGCATGCCTTCGATGGCGCCGTCGCGCATAGCGTCCACGAGCGTTTTGCCTTCCCCTTCTCCTTTTTCGACATACTCGCGCGTGCGCATGGTGGATTTCAGAATTTCGATGGCGGCGATACGACCTTCGCCATCCCGCCGCGGCACGAGGCGCTGCGAGATGATGTAGCGGAACGTCTTCGAGAAACGCATGCGAATCACATGCTGGTCACTGAGAGGAAATGCACCAATGATGCGTTCGACCGTCTTGGACGCGTCGATGGTGTGCAGCGTTGAAAATACGAGATGGCCGGTTTCCGCGGCTTCCATGGCGATTTCGATGGTTTCGCGGTCGCGCATTTCACCGACCAAAATGACCTTGGGCGCCTGACGCAGAGCTGCGCGGAGGGCCAGAGCGAACGAGGGAGTGTCGCTGTGCAGCTCGCGCTGATGCACGGTTGCCTTTTTGTGCGCGTGGAGGAATTCGATGGGGTCCTCAATGGTGAGAATGTGGATGGCTTGATCTTCGTTGATCTTGTTCAGGATCGCGGCGAGCGTCGAGGATTTCCCCGAACCTGTGGGGCCAGTGACGAGAACGACGCCGTTGCGCAGATTCGTTACAGCTTGAAGTTCTTCCGGCAAATGGAGGTCTGCGAAATTCGGAACTTTGCCCGGGATGACGCGCATGACAATGGCGCAACTGCCGCGCTGAGTGAAAATGTTCACGCGAAATCGCGAAAGTTTGGGAAGGCTATAGGAGATGTCGCAAGAGCCCTCCTGACGCAATTTCTCAACGGCATGTTTGTTGCTGCCAATCAAATCGCCGGCAATGCGCGCGGTGTCTTCGGCTTTCAAAACCTCGAGCCCCGGAACTCTGACGGGGACGAGCTGGCCGCTCGATTCGACCTGCGGAAATTTCCCGGGTGAAAAAAACAAATCGCTGACGTGGCGCGCAGCTTTGAGCATCGCCGAGATGATCGTCGGCGTCGGCATAGGCGCTTGTGGCGTCGGTGAAGCTGGTGGCGCTGCTGGAGTTATTTCCATTGGTGATTCCCAGGATTTGTCGTGATCCGCGAGCGATTCCTGTGTTCTGGCGACGATCCCAGTTTGATGACAGCCAAGTTAATAAGCGACATGAAAATCAGCGGAAGCGAACTATGAATTAATGTCCCGAACTGAAACACGATGCAAGTTCGAGGTTGACTCTCGCTCGAAGGACTCTCGGGTTCTGTTGGCGTCGCAAAGCACTGAGCGTTCGCGTAAACTGCGTGCGGCCAAACGTGACGGCGAATATCAA
>JASHRL010000090.1 GCA_030037355.1 Candidatus Acidiferrales bacterium
CTGGTACTGAAAACTCTCTCGCAAACAACGGAGCTGCACGGTTACGGAATCGTGCTGCACATCCAGCGCGCCTCGGACGACCTGCTCGCCGTCGAGGAGGGTTCGCTCTATCCCGCGTTGCATCGCATGGAGCAGAGCGGATGGATCCGCTCCGAATGGAAGCTGACGGAGACGAATCGCAAAGCGAAATACTACCGCCTGACGGCCGCGGGCCAGAAGGAATTGCGCAACGCCCAGGAAAGTTTCGAACAGGTCGTGAAAGGTGTGCGCGCCGTGTTGCGCTACGCGCAGGGATAAGCGATGAACGATTCTTCCGATTCGCGCCGCTGCTCTGTTGCGATAGCAGCACAAGAAAACTGGGCGGCGCGATATATTCCTTCGGGGCCTCGCGCCATAAAAGTCGACCCCATGATCGCACTTCGCTACGAATAAAGGAGAATCGGAGAAATGCGAGTGAAAACGAGATCGAGCGCACGATTCCCAATATGCCTGGTGATGTCTGTTTTTGCCCTGGCAGTAACGATGCACGTGGCAGCGGCGCAATCGCCCGACGATTCGGAGATTCGTCCGCCAGTTTCGAAGTCCGATGTCCAGATCGTGAAGAAGGCGCGTCAGATTCTGGATTCGCCGGCGAAGTGGAACCGTGCGGACAACCGAAACTGCCCCGACGCCGAGACAAAGTTCAGCCTCTACTGTGCGCTCGAGAAGGCGACGTACGAAGTGACAGGAGACTTTGCGCACCGCGGCGCGGCCATGCAGGAGGCGCGCTTCGTCATCGACGACGACCTCGCGCCGGACAACCACTACCATCACCGGTTGATGAATTACAACAATGATCCGCACACCACCTTTGCCGACGTGCAAAGATTTTTCGATTTCCTGCAAGGAAGAATCGAAGCAAGGCTGGCGGATCAGCAAGCGAATTCTCCATCGTCCGCTGACATCGAACTGCCCAGGGTCACCCCGGCCGATATTCAGGTTCTGAAGAAGGTGCAGGCAATTTTGGACTCGCCCGCAAAATGGGACAGGGCAAGCACGCAGCGTTGCAAGCCCGATGCGAACAAGTTTGGGCTGTATTGCGCATTCGAAGCGGCTTCGATCGCCGTTACGGGGAAATCCGATTACGACGGGCCAGCCATTCAAGAGGCGAAGCAGCTAATCAGCAGGACGGCTCCGAATGCCGCGAAATATCGCGCGCGATTGGTGGACTACAACAACGACCCGAGCGTGACATTCGCGGATCTGCAGAAACTGCTGCGGACGGTCGACATCGATCTGGAGAAGAGGATCGCCGCTCAGGAGAAATAAACCTCTTCTCGATCTTGCTTTTTGGAATAAAGCCCGCAAACACGGTGATGTTCGTGGGCAGTGCGCGCCGTGTTGCGCTACGCGCAGGAGTAAGCCATGTCCATTCTTCGCCGCATCACGAATTTATTTCACCGTTCGAAACTCGACGAAGAGATCGACGCCGAACTCCGCTCGCATATCGAAATGCGCTACGCGCAGGGGGTAAGCCATGAACGATTCTTCCGATTCGCGCCGCTGCTCTGCTGCAATAGCAGCACAAGAAAACCGGGCGGCGCGATATATTCCTTCGGTGCCTCGCGCCACGCGCGCCTGCCCACCGCAGCGACATTTTGCGAAGGCGGGTGGCCCATCCTTTGCGTTTTGTGCGCGCCGAAGCGCGCAGCAAAGGGTGGGAGTTTGAATTCTTTGGCTCGTGGCACAGGCCTGCCTGTTTGCCCTAACGCAGGAAAGAAGAAGAACAAAAGGAAGGGCCGCAGGCAGGGAATCTGCAGTTGAGCGCTTTTGTAGGGCCCGATCGAAGTCATCGGGCCGTCGGCGTGCCGCGCACGCCGCAGCCAGGGTCGCCCTGAGGCACGAGTAATGAGTCTTCGCATGCATATTCGCAACAGTACGCATCGAAACTATTCTTCCGATTCGCGCCGCCGCTTTGCTGCGATAGCAGCACAAGAAAACCGGGCGGCGCGATATATTCCTTCGGTGCCTCGCGCCACGCGCGCCTGCCTGTTTGCCCTGACGCAGGAAAGAACAAAAGGAAGGGCCGCAGGCAGGACCGCCCTGAGGTACGAATGAGCATATTCACGGTTTTGCTTTTTTAAGTTTGGATCTAGCGCCGGGCGCTTCAGAGTCTGCGTGAGAACGCAGGAATTTTTGTGGGTCGTGGCTTTAGCCACGACACAACCGCTGCAAGATCAGTGCGGCTTCAGCCGCTGAAGTACAGAATTTGCAGCTCACACAAACGCTCTTCAGCCCGGTACGTTGCGCGAGGGAGCAAACCATGTCGCTGATTCGGCGATTCGTGAACTTATTTCACCGTTCCAAGCTGGACGAAGACATCGACGCCGAACTCCGCTCGCACATCGAAATGCGCACGGCGGACAACATTGCCGCCGGAATGTCGCCCAAAGACGCGCGGCGCGATGCGCTTCTGCGTTTCGGCAGCCGGGCTGCGCTGAAAGAGCGCGTAATCGCCGCCGACGCGCACATGTTCCTCGATTCGCTCTGGCAGGACTTGCGCTACGGCCTTCGCATGCTGCGTAAATCTCCCGGCTTCACCGCCGTCGCCATCCTCACTCTCGCCCTCGGCATCGGCGCGACAACGGCCATTTTCAGCGTGGTGAACTCCATCCTGTTCGAAGCATTCCCCTACTCATACCCTGGGCGGTTGGTAGTCCTGATGGAAACCATGCCGCCACAGATGCCAATGGTTTCCGTCAACCTACCGGACTTCTTCGACTGGCGCACGGAGCAAAATGTCTTTGAAGAGATCGCTGCCTTCAGTCCCGACAATTATGCTCTCACGGGGTGGGGCAGTGCGAAGTCAGTTCCAGTGATGCATGCCACGGCAAATCTCTTTTCCGTCCTGGGCGTAAAACCCTATTTGGGGCGTTTTTATACTGCCGCCGAAGATCGTGCAGGCGGACCGGACCTAGCGGTCGTGTCCTATGGCTTCTGGCAAAAAGAATTGGGCGGGAACCGCAATTGCATCGGGCAAACAATTGTGCTGGGCATGCGGCCCTATACGGTGGTGGGCGTTTTACCGCGCACTTTTGATTTCGCTCCCGGCTACTACGCCTTCGGCCCTAGCGTTTGGCTTTCGATGGGCCGGATCTACTCGAACAAGGAGTTGATGAGGCGCGGCCCGCACGAAGGCTTTGAGGCCTTGGCGCGGCTGAAAGTGGGTGTGACGCTCCAGCAGGCCCGCGGGGAAATGACAGTCATCGCGCGCAGGCTGAGCCTGAAGTATTCGGGGAGCAATCAGCATACGGGAGTTTCGGTGGAAAGCTTTAGGTCAGCCGTGGTAGGCAGCGCGCGGCAGGGACTGCTGGCACTGCTGGGCGCGGTGGGATTTCTGCTGCTCATTGCCTGCATCAATGTCAGTGGCCTGTTGCTAGCGCGGGGAGCTGGCCGACGGCGGGAATTTGCGGTACGGATGGCGCTCGGTGCGGGACGCCTGCGCATCGCGCGCCAGACCTTGGCCGAAAGCCTTCCCCTCGGTATCGTGGGCGGCGGAGCTGGCCTACTGCTGACGTTATGGCTCAACCGAGTTGCCAATTCCCACCTTCCCACCGACATTGCCCGAGCGCCCAACATTACGGTTGACGCGACGGTACTTCTGTTCGCTTTCGCGGTGTCGTTGCTGAGCGCCTTGGTCGCCGGAACATTGCCGGCCTTGCAAGCAGTGCGGTTGACACCAGCCGAATCGATGAAAGGGGTGGAACGAGGAACTGGCCGCGGCTTCGCAGGAAAAACCCCTCGCCGCGGCATGGTAGCTTTTGAGGCAGCCCTCGCAACGGTGTTGGTGATCGGGTCGGGGCTATTGCTGCGAAGCTTCATTCGTCTCAGAAGCGTGAACCCGGGATTCGACCCCGCGCATGTCCTGACACTTCAGGTAAGCCTGGACGAGGCGCGATACGGCAGCGGTCACGCTGCGGTTGAGTTCTTCCACGAGGCAGTGGAGCGTATCCGCGAGCTGCCCGGCGTCGAAACGGTCGGAACTGCCTATCCGCTCCCATTCAGCCAGAGCGGTTGGTTTGAATACGTCGCCGGAGTCGATGGCCGAAAGCTTCAGCACCAACTTCCGTACGATTTTGCCATCGTGAGTCCCGCGTACTTCAAGACCATGGGCATCGCGCTGGTTAAGGGCCGTGATTTCACGCAGCAGGATAACGCGCAGGCACAGAGAGTGGCCATGATTGATCAAAGCATGGCTCGCAGCCTTTTTCCCGAAGCAACTGCTGTGGGTCACACGATCCAAACGCGGGGCCAATCGTTCCAGGTGGTCGGGGTGGTGGCTCATGTGACAGAGGAATCGCTGAGCGGTGAAATGCGCCCTCAATTCTATGTTCCCTTTGACCAGGTCGATCAGGCGGACAACTACATCGCGGTACGAACGGCGGTGACGATTCAAAATCCTCTGTCTCTGACTCAGGAAGTGAGAGCGGCCATACAAGGGCTCGACCCCGACCAGCCCGTTACTTCTGCGCGCACCATGCGGGAACGAGTGGCTGCGAGCCTAGCAGCGCGCAGGATTTCCTTGTGGCTCACACAGGCTTTCGGTGCGCTTGCCTTGCTCCTTGTCTCGATCGGGCTTTACGGCACACTTTCCTTTTGGACGCTCCAGCGAACCCAAGAGATCGGGATCCGGATTGCTCTTGGGGCGCAGCCACGCGATCTGCTCTTTAGCGTCGTGTCACAGGGCCTCAGGTTGGTCGGCGCGGGGGCAATCGCTGGCGTACTTGCCTCGTTGCTACTGAACCGTGCCATCGCAGGCTTTCTTTACGATGTGAAACCGACGGATCCAATTGCGCTGGCTGTCGCTCTAGGGACGCTAGCCGCCGCGGGATTTATTTCCTCTTACATCCCCGCCCGCCGCGCCATGAAAGTCGATCCTATGGTCGCTCTTCGCTATGAATAGCCCCCGTAAACAAACCCGCTGCGGCCATGCCCGCCACAAGTCCGCGGCGCGGGGCCGAATCTCGTCGGCGATCTCTTCCTTTTCGGTGTTTCGTCCCTTTACCCTGACGCAGGAAGGGCCGAACGTAGTCAGCCGCCCCCGAATCGCGAGTCTTGTGCCAATAATCACGCGCCTGGCCCTCAGTCAGAGTGACAAATTGCACCAAAATTGTGCAATCCAAATTCCCCCATTTTTCAGCCAATTGTCTCTTTGATTCTTGCTGATTTCTCGCACTTCAAATTTAGCGCACAATTTTCGCCGTCATCGCCACAAGCCCCATTTTATGGGCCTTTTCGCACACTTAGACTCCGCATCGCGCCTCGAAAATGGGCAAAACGCGAAAATCCAGAAATCGCCCGACCAGGCCAATTCAGGGGAAAATCATACAGGCCAATTTCAGCCGAGTTTAGCTAAGTCCTTTATAATCAGCAAGCCGACCAGGCCAATTTGTCTTTTTTCGGCCTTGAATTCAAATTCGCTTCCTTGAATTATCCGCGCGAGACCTGTTTCGCTTTTTCGTTCAAAAACAAAGTCAGCGCCCGCGTCGCCGGCCCAGCGGGAAGATGCGTGGTGAGATGCCGCGCGAGAAGTTTGAATATGTGCAGCGTGGTTCCCGCGCCTTCGGAAATGCCGTGCGTGCGATTCGGATACGTCATGAAGTCGAAAGATTTTCCGAGTTCGATCATGCGATCGACGAGCAACTGCGAGCCGGCGTAGTGAACGTTGTCGTCGCCGGTGCCGTGCACGAGCAAAAGTCTGCCTTGCAATCCTTCCGCAAAATTAATCGCGGAGCCCGCTTTGTAGCCGTCGACATTTTCCTGCGGCAATCCCATGTAGCGTTCCTGATAAATCGAATCGTAAATTCTCTGATCAGGAACTGGCGCGACGGACATTCCCACGCGATAAATTTCCGGCGAGCGAAACATCAAATTCAAAGTGTTCGTTCCGCCGCCGCTCCATCCCCACACGCCGACGCGATCCATATCCACGTACGAACGATCTTTGGCGATCGCGCGCACAGCCGCGGCCTGTTCTTTCGAAGAAAGCACGCCGACGGCGCCGTAAATTATTTTTCGCCACGCGCGTCCCTTCGGCGCGGGCGTGCCGCGATTATCCACGGAAGCGACGAGATAACCCTCGTTCGCGATGGCGCGATGATACAAACCTTCGGCGCCGCGCCACGCATCGAGAACTGTTTGGCCGGCGGGTTCGCCATAGACGTTGAAAAGAATCGGATATTTGCGCGAGGGATCAAAATCCGCGGGCTTGATCATCCACGCGTCGAGGGTCACGCCTTCGCCGACATCCACTTGAAAAAATTCCACGGGCTGCGCTACGAGAATTTTTATTTTTGCGAGCAGCGCGGAATTGCCAGCCATCACGCGCGCGGAGCGATGATCGGGAAGACTGATGAGTTCGGTAATCGGCGGCACATCGAAGGATGAATACGAATGAAAGGCCCACTGACAATCCGGCGAGATGTCGTAGCGATGCACACCGGGCATGTTTGCCGGCGTAATGCGCTCTGGCGCTGCACTGCCATCCATACGCGCGCGAAACAAATAATGCTGCGTGGCGTTATCCGGCGAGGCGATGAAATACAAAAATTCCTCAGCAGGATCGACAGCGAGAACTTCGATGACGTCGAAATTGCCGCGCGTGACGAGACGCGCGCCGCTGCCATCGCGCGCGACAACATATACGTGGCGCCAACCATCGCGTTCACTGACCCAGAGAAAGCCGTTGTGTCTGGCGAGCCATTGCGTGTCTTCATTCACATCAACCCAGGCTTTGTCTTCCTCGTGGAAAATCTGGCGCGCGTGGCCGCTGCGGGCGTCGGCGACATAAAGATCGTCTTGATTCTGGAGGCGATTGATATGCTGGAGAAGAATTTCGTTTTCGCCGCCGGTCCAGTCCATGCGGGGGAGATAGGATTTTTCGGAATCGCCAACGACATTGATCCATTTCACTTTCGCATTATCCGTGTCCACGATGCCGATGCGGACATTGGAATTCGGCGTGCCCGCGGACGGAATGCGATACGTCCAGACCTTCGGATAGACGCTATATTGAGGATAGGGAATCTGCGTGACGGGTTCGCGAAAACCGGCGCCGAGATTATTGATCATGGAAAATTCGCGGACGGGACTGGAATCAAACTGAAAAAAAGCGATGCTGCGACCGTCGGGACTCCAACGAAAACCATCGCGGACATCGAATTCCTCTTCGTAGACCCAATCGGATGTGCCGTTGATGGTGGTGTCGTTGCCATCGGAAGTGAGCTGCTTGACTTTTCCGGAACCGACCTCTTCGACATAGATATTATTGGCGCGAACATAAGCGACACGCGAGCCATCCGGCGAGAATTTGGCGAACATCAATGTGGACGGCGCGACATCGCCGCCGAGCTTGCGCAGCTTCTTCGATTGGCGATCGAGGACCCAATAATCGCCGCGCGTATTTTCGCGCCAGATGCGCGCGGAGTTCGTGTAGATAAGAAGTTTCTTGCGATCCTGCGACCATTCGAAATCGTCGACAGGCAAAGGTTCTGTGGCGCCTGCGGGAATCAGATCAGCGGAAGAAAAAAGAACGGTGCGAGCGCCGGTGGCGGTTTCGTAGCGCGCGAGTTCCTGAGTTTGCTGGTCGCCGGTGGACAGTTCGAGAATGGTGAAGGATTTTCCGCCTTCGTCCCAGCGCGCGGGACCGAAACGTTCGCCAGAGAATTCGCCCGAAGAAAAAATGCGTTCGATCCATTCGTCGAGAGAAGCGGGAGGAAGAGCGGACGATTGCTGGGAAGCGACGGATGAAACGGGAGGGGGAGGAACGGCGGCGTCCAATTCGCGGAAGGGGGAAAGCCCGCCCGTGATGGCTGCGCCGGCGCCGGTTAGCGCGGTAGCTCTTAAGAAGAGGCGGCGCGAAATGCGAGATTCACGATGCATGCAAAACTCCTCAGAAGAATTATGACCGCGGCATTTTTACGCATGGAAGGACGAGAGTCACGAAAAATCGGCGAGGCGTGCGAACAAGTGTACGGCAAGGAGTCAGTTTGAATCTTGATGCGTGTGTTACGAGTCAGAGGATTCGAATTCCCACTCGCAAAACCAACAGCAGATTCCCGCCACGGCGGGCATGCCTCACACGGCCGAAATGCGGCCGGTTCGGAATGACAACAAAAGCGAGGAACGGTTGCATGAGTCGCCCGAGCGGGGACCTTCATTCTTCAGGGCAAGCAGCGCTGGCCACGGCGAGAAAAGCGTGTGCCGTCCGGTGGACGGCATCGGCCCGATGAAATCAATCGGGCCCTACAGAGACAGGAAACAAGCGCGGTGAAGCACGCCGTTGCGAAGGCGAAAAGCGGGAGTGCCTCATGTCAGTTTGCGCGAGAAGCCGCGCAAACCTGCCTGCGGCAGGCAGGCGGGACATGAGCTACAGAACCTCATACGGGCCGCAGTCCAGGCGCGGAGCAAGAAGCCGCAGACTTCGCAAAAGACGCGAAGCTCTGCGCTACAAATCACAACGAGTCACTGTAAGCGCGAGTTGAACTCGGAAGACACACAAATATCCCACCCTTTGCTGCGCGTTGATGCGCGCGCAAGGCGCAAAGGATGGGGCACCCGGCGAAGCTCTGCGCTACAAATCACAACGAGTCACTGTAAGCACGAGTTGAACTCGGAAAACACACAAATATCCCACCCTTCGCGAAGGCGGCGAAGGATGGGGCACCCGCAAGCTCAGGATGACACAAAAGCAAAAGCGTGGCTCGGGGAGTCAATCGCCCAGGCGAGCGCGGGCGGGGTTACGCCCGAGCGGGGACCTTCATTCTTCAGGACAAGCAAACCCCACCCCTACAAGGGCGAGCTAAGCGCGGGGGCGTGAGGAAACACAACTTTTGGTTGACCAGGAATTGGGTGCGGATGTATGGTGCGCGCGGGCGGGGGGAACCATTGATCAAATAAGACAAGGAGTTTACGACCATGAGCGCATCCGCATTTCCAGCAATCTCGAAGCCGCAGTCCGATGACCATGCCATCTGGGATTTGATTTTCGCGTTTTGGGGTTCTCCCGCACTGCTTGTCGCTCACGACCTAAAATTATTTTCGCTGCTGGGTGAAAAACCGCGACGCCTGGAAGAAATTTGCGCGGCGCTGAAGATCGAAGCGCGCCCGGCGAGCGTGCTGCTCGAAATGCTGACGGCATTCGGGCTCGTGGAGGCGCGCGACGGCGTATTTTCGCTGACGCCGGTTTCGAAAGAATATCTCGACGAGAAGAGCCCGATATCGCTCGGCGGCTATCTGGATTTTCTGACGGCGAACCACAAATTGTGGTCCGTGGAAACGCTGAAGAACGCGGTGCTGAAAAATTCGCCGCAAGTGGGAGGGAATAAGGACGTCTTCAGCGATCCGGAAGTGATGAAGGCGTTCGCGAAAGTGTTTACGCGGGCGATGTACGCGCACAGCATTGGCTCGGCGCTGACGTGGCCGGAAGCGGTGGATTTGTCGGATGCGAAGACGCTGCTCGATGTCGGCGGAGGGTCGGGAGCGCAGACGGTGGGAGTGCTGCTGCAATGGGCGCACCTGAAGGGAATCGTTCTGGATACGCCGCCGGTGACGGCGGAAGCCGCGCAATATATTTCGCGATTCCCGGTGAGCGACAGGATTTCGACGGTGGCGGCGGATATGTTCAAGGATCCGTTTCCGGAAGCGGATGTGCATCTTTATGGCGATATCTGGCACGACTGGCCGAAAGAGAAAGGCGAGTTTCTGGCGAAGAAGAGTTATGAGAGCTTGCCGGCGGGCGGAAGAATTATTCTGCGCGAAGTGCTCTATAACGACGAGCGGACGGGGCCGGTGGCGGCAGCGGCGTATAGCGTTGATATGCTGCTGGTGACGATGGGCGGGCAGTATTCGCGCAGAGAGATGAAATCGATGCTGGAAAGCGCGGGGTTCCGCGACGTGCAAATCGGCGCGGCGGGAGCAGGGTATCGGAGCTTGATTACGGCGAGGAAATAGGGCGTTCCGAAGAGGCGGGGTGTGGGGCGCGAGGCGCCGAACAGCAGATTCTTCGACCCCCACCCTTCGCGAAGGCGGCGAAGGATGGGGCACCCGAAAAATCAAAGGCGAACCTGGGCAACCGGCCAAGCAGCGCTGGCCACGGCGAGCCAGCCCCTACGGGCGAGAAAAGCGTGTGCCGTCCGGTGGACGGCATCGGCCCGATAAAATCGATCGGGCCCTACAGAGACAACAAACAAGCGCGGTGAAGCACGCCGTTGCGAACGCGAAAAGCGCAAATGCCTCATGTCAGTTTGCGCAAGAAGCTGCGCAAACCTGCCTGTGGCAGGCAGGCGGGACATGAGCTACAGAACCTCATACGGGCCGCAGTCCGGGCGCGAAGGAAGAAGCCGCAGACTTCGCAAAAGACGCGAAGCTCTGCGCTACAAATCACAACGAGTCACTGTAAGCACGAGTTGAACTCGGAAGACACACAAATATCCCACCCTTCGCGAAGGCGGCGAAGTATGGGGCACCCGCCCACCCCTACGAGAAAAGCGATACGCGCGCAAGGCGCTCCCTTCCTTTGTCCCTTCCTGTGTCAGGGCAAGCAGGCAAGCAGGATGGGGCACCCGAAAAATCAAAGGCGAAACCTGGGTCAGCGGCCGACCAGGCGCGGGCGGGGCAAGCCCCTACGAGAAAAGCGATACGCGCGCAAGGCGCTCCCTTCCTTTGTCCCTTCCTGTGTCAGGGCAAGCAGGCAAGCAGGATGGGCCACCCGAAAAACCAACAGCGGATTCCCGCGACGGCGGGCTGGGGCTGCAGGCCGCGGCTCGGTCTGGATTTTGACTGCGTGGGCCGCGGCCCAGGGAAGTATGATTCGCGCATCACCGGTTTTGCGTAGGAATTGAATGCGGCATCTGATAATTTAGCGATGCCGAGATGAACCGCGCAAACCGAGCGACGATTTTCTCCTGCCTCCTGGCCATTTCGATTTTCATTTTCTTTCCGGCGACCGCGCACGACGCGCAAAAGAAAGCCGCAAAATACGGATATCGCATCGTGCACAGCTATTCGCACGACCCTACGGCGTTCACGCAAGGATTGATCTATCTCGATGGGTTTCTCTACGAAAGCACGGGATTGAACGGGAAATCTTCGGTGCGGAAAGTCGAGCTGAAGAACGGAAAAGTCGTGCAGCAATACAACCTGCCGCAGAATTTCTTCGGCGAAGGGCTGACGAATTGGGGAAATACGCTCGTGCAACTGACATGGAAGGCGCGCACGGGATTTGTGTACGACCGGGAGAGTTTTCGTTTGCTGCGGACGTTTCATTATGACGGAGAAGGCTGGGGCTTGACGCAGGACGGCACGAATCTGATTTGGAGCGATGGGAGTTCGACGATTCGGTTCCTGGACCCGAAGGATTTTCACGAGGTGAGGCACATCGTGGTGACGGATGGCGGAGTCGAAGTCCACGACCTCAATGAACTGGAATATATTCACGGAGAGATTTACGCGAATGTGTGGCAGACGGATTACATCGCGATCATTTCGCCGCAGGATGGGCATGTGACGGGATGGATCGATTTAACGGGGCTGCTTCCGGAGGCTGAGCGCGCGAATTCGGATGCGGTGCTGAACGGGATTGCGTACGACGCAGAGCACAATCGGCTGTTCGTGACCGGAAAGCTGTGGCCGGAGCTTTTCGAGATAGAACTCGTGCGGAAGAAATAGCGTACGACCGTGGATAGTAGTTCGCGGCGATGATGACCGACGAGCTGCGAGTGGATGTCGCCCCAGTGATGCAAAACCTCTTCCCAAAATGGCATGGCAACGACGGATTTCAGCAAATGTGCAAAGAGGTGCAGTAATGAAATTTCCACGAGGCTGCGAGCGGGAAAAGACGAGTTTTGGCGGTACAGCGAGGGGAATTTCGGACTTTTTCCATGATTCAGAAGCATTCAGAAGACTCCGTAATTTATTCTTCTGCCGTTGAATAGCCGTCCAGATGCAGTTCAGGCAGGGTTCACAATTAGATTAGGGATTTAGGGGGCTTGGGTCGCGCTCATGGACTCTGCGATGCACACGGATTGCCAAGGGAACTCGTTCGAGGTGCGCCGAATTTTGCTGGAGAGACGACACCTTCGGAGTGGGTCATATTCAGGGGACGGAGAGACCAAATGATTCGAGTGAAATCGGTGCTTTTGGGCTTGGGCTTGGCCGCATTGCTGAGCCTGGGCGCAGTGAAAGCCGCCAACGCGAGTCCGGTTAATGGAACGCTGACGGCGACGTACTGGACGGTGTCGTATAACGACCCGGACTTTGGAACGCAGTGCTGCGGGACTTTCTACAATTTCGTGACGAGCAAGCTGGGGCCAGACGGATTGCCGGTGTACAACACGGCGAGCGGCGATCCCTACACGATTCATGACATAAACAAGAACGGCGAGATCACGTGGTGGGATCCGTCGGAAGATCCGAACGTGGCTTTCTGGAAGACGAGCACGATCACGATCCCGTTTGCGAGCACGTCGATGTACGGGCCGTCAGGGAACGACTACAACAGTTTCCTGGTCGCGAAGTTCACCGGGACGTTCACGCTGCCCTCGGCGAGCACGGTAACGTTCACGCTAGGGTCGGACGACGATTCGTTTTTCTATGTCGACGGAAACCTAGTTGATTCTCTCGGCGGCGTCCACGGCGACACAGCGGCGCCAACGAATACGGGGACGTTGAGCGCCGGCACGCACACGATTACGCTCTTTTACGACGACCGGTATCCCACCAATGCAGCGTTGAATTTTTCGCTGAACTCGACGGGAATCACGGTTAATCCGGGCGGGTCGTCCACGACGCCGGAACCCGGCACGCTGACGCTGCTGGGAACGGGGTTGTTTGGACTGCTCGGGCTGGCGAAGAAACGGTTCGCGCTGTAAGAGCGGCCTCGACAATTCGCAAGTCTATTTTCGAGAGGGGGAGGAGACTCCCCCTCTTTTTTTTGTGCGCGGGAGTTCGACGAGGGAAAAATTGGAATGGCGGAAAAAAGTTGCGAAAGGGGCGCGAACAGCGAATCGGTTTGGATTTTGAGTTTTTGCGCCGCGAAAAAATTTATATTGAGCCGTGATTGGGAATTGACAGAAGCGAAGAGAGCGGCGATAATGATTTGTACGAGTTGTGCCCACCTGACGCGGGAGGAAAAACGGGAGCCTTGGTGACGCGCCCGAAGTATGTGTTTGTAACGGGTGGCGTGGTTTCCTCTCTCGGCAAAGGCGTCGCGGCGGCCTCGATGGGCTGTCTGCTGGAATCGCGAGGCCTGAAAGTCACCCTGCAGAAGTGCGATCCCTACCTGAACGTTGATCCGGGAACGATGTCGCCCTATCAGCACGGCGAAGTGTACGTGACCGATGACGGCGCGGAGACGGACCTGGACCTGGGTCACTACGAACGCTTCACGAATGCCAAACTGACGCGCGATCACAATTGGACGACGGGGAGAATCTACGAATCGATCCTGGCGAAGGAACGGCGCGGAGATTATTTGGGAAAAACGGTGCAGGTGATTCCGCACGTCACGGATGAGATCAAGGCGGCGTTTCGCAAAGTGGCGGACGACGTGGATGTGGTGATCGTGGAAATCGGCGGGACGGTGGGAGACATCGAGTCGCTGCCATTTTTGGAAGCGATCCGGCAGATGCGATTGGAGCTGGGGCCGGAGAACGCGATTTATGTGCATTTGACGCTGGTGCCATTCATTCCGACGGCGGGCGAGCACAAAACCAAGCCGACGCAGCATAGCGTGAAGGAATTGCTGAGCATCGGAATCCAGCCGGATATTTTGCTGTGCCGCAGCGATCATCCGATTGCGCCGGAGCTGAAAGCGAAGATCGCGCTTTTCTGCAACGTGCCGGCGTCGAGCGTGATTTCCGCGCCGGATGTGCGGAATATTTACGAAGTGCCGATGTCGCTGGTAGCGGAAGGACTCGACGAGCAGATTTTGCGGCTGCTGCATTTGCAGTCGGGGCCGCGGGATATGTCGAAGTGGCTGGCGATGCTGGAACGACTGGAGCATCCGGAAGGCGAAGTGCGGATCGGCGTGGTGGGGAAATATGTACAGCTCGAGGATGCGTACAAGAGTTTGCGCGAGGCGCTGATGCACGGAGGATTGCCGCACCGAGCGCGCGTGACGATTGAATGGGTGGAGTCGAGCGAAATCGAGTCACTGGAAATGGCGGAGCAACGACTGCGGCACATGGATGCGATTCTGGTGCCGGGAGGATTCGGAAAGCGCGGCATCGAAGGAATGATTTACGCGATTCAATACGCGCGCGAGAAAAAAGTGCCGTTTTTCGGGATTTGCCTGGGAATGCAATGCGCGACGATCGAGTATGCGCGGCACGTCGCGGGGCTGACGAATGCGAATTCGACGGAGTTCGACGCGCAGACGCCCTATCGCGTGATTTACAAGCTGCGCGAACTGCTCGGCGTGGACGAAATGGGCGGGACGATGCGGCTGGGCGCATGGCCGTGCAAGCTGGAAGAAGGCTCATTCGCCGCGCGCGCGTACGGGACAACGGAAATTTCCGAGCGGCACCGGCACCGCTACGAATTCAATCGCGATTACGAGCCGCAACTGAAGGCGGCGGGATTCAAAATTACCGGCAAGACGCCGGATGGAGTTTACGTCGAGATTATCGAGGCACCGGAGCATCCGTGGTTCCTCGGCTGCCAGTTCCATCCGGAGTTCAAATCGAAGCCGCTTGCGCCGCATCCGCTATTTGCGGCGTTCATTGGCGCGGCGGTCGAGCATCGCAAGAAGCGCAACGCGCCGCAGCGAGCGCATGTGCCGGC
>JASHRL010000091.1 GCA_030037355.1 Candidatus Acidiferrales bacterium
CGCGCCTCGTCCGCATCTCGCGCCAAATCCTCGCTTCGCGCTCGCCGCATCGCCAAATCGAAAATCAAAATCAGCGTTTCGCCGGAACCCAGCTTCGAACATCATCGCCGCAAGTGCCAGGTCTGCAACCACCCTGAACGTGAAGCCATTGAGGAGCTTTTCGTCAACTGGCACAGTGCGCGCGACATCAAATTCGAGCTCGGCATCTATCCTCCGCTCGACTGGTCTTCCATTTATCGTCATGCTCGCGCCGCCGGCCTCTACGGCAAGCGCCGCAAAAATCTTCGCGCCGTTTTCGATCTCGTTCTCGAACACGCCGCCGACATCACTCCCACCGCCCACGGTCTCGTCGCCATCGTCCGCGCCTATTCCTGCCTCACCAACACGCACCAATGGATCGAGCCCGAAAAACGCGTCCACATTACCAACCACGTCTATCACCATAATGTTTCTGCTTGCCCTGACGAAGGAAGGGCCGTGCCGCTCATCCCCGCTCCAATCGACTTTGTAGGGCCCGATCGAAGTCATCGGGCCGAAGGCGTGCACAGCACGCCTCCCGTTCTCGCCGGTGCGCAAACCTCCTCCACTCCTGCTCAATCGATCTTTCAGCCCACGCTTGTTTCCACCGCGGCCGCCAAATCTCCGCAAAATTCCTCGGCCTCCTCATTTTCTCCTTCCCCGGTTTCAAAAAATGCCGCCGCGCCTTCCGAGAATCCTTCGGTTCACGCTAGCTCGTCACTCATCACTTGTCACTCGTCACTGCCCTCTAATCGCCACACTCCTGAAATTAAAATCTCCCCTAACTCTCACAAAACAAACGCCAGCAGTATTTCTAATCGCCACATTTCGCGCCCTGTTTCGCCGCAACTCAAACCGCCGCAAAAGGAGAAATTACCAAGGACAAAACTCGCACCTTGCAAAGACAATTTGGCTGGCTGAAGGTCAACTCGTTTGAGCAGTATGGCTTTCGCTCATCGCGCGTTCTTGAGATGATACCGGCGAAAAGGAGTAATGCGGATGGCGAAGAGAAAATCGAAGCAAACGGTGAAGTGGGGAAGCGCGACGGCGGCGATACATGCTGGCGAGCCGAAGCACGGACGCGGCGGGCCGGTGGCGCCGGAGATTGTGCGCAGCTCGACGTTCACGTTTTCGTCGACGGCGGAGATGAAGCGCTGGGCGGAGGGAAAAAGCTCCGCGTACATCTACACGCGCTACGGGAATCCGACGCTGGCGATCGCGGAGCAGAAAATCGCGGCGCTCGAAGGAGCGGAAGCGGCAGTGGTGGCGGCGTCGGGGATGGCGGCGATTTCGTGCGCGCTGCTGGCGACGCTGAACGCGGGCGACGAAGTGATTTCGACAGCACAGCTTTACGGCGGAACGTACCGCCTGATGCGCGATATTTTTCCGCGGTTTGGGATTCGCGTGCGGCACGTCGGGCCAGATCTGGCGGGCGTCGAGGAGATGGTGACGCCGCAGACGCGCGTGCTGTACGTGGAGACGCCGACGAATCCGGCGCTGCGGCTGGTGGATTTGCGCCGCGCGGTGGAGCTGGCGCGGGAGTTCAAGCTGGTGTCGATTATGGACAACACCTTCGCGAGCCCGCTGCTGCAAAAGCCGCTGGAGCTGGGATTCGACATCGTGGTGCACAGCGCGACGAAATATCTGGCGGGACATTCGGATTTGATCGGCGGCGCGGCGGCGGGTTCGCGCGAATGGATCGAGCGCGTGCACGAGTACGTTATTTATCTCGGGGGATGCATGGACCCGGAAGGCGCGTACCTGTTGATTCGCGGGATGAAGACGCTAGGCCTGCGCATGGCGCGGCAGTGCGAAAACGCGATGGCGATTGCACGATTCCTCGAACGGCACCGCAAAGTTGCGCGCGTGAATTACCCGGGGCTGGCGTCGCATCCGGACCACCGGCTGGCGCGGCGGCAGATGAGCGGCTTCGGCGGGATGCTGTCGTTCGATATGAAGGGCGGAATCGCGGCGGCGCGGCGGTTCAGCGATCGCGTGCGGTTGTTTTCGCTGGCTGCGAGCCTGGGCGGTGTCGAGTCGCTGGTGATTTTGCCGATGTATACGTCGCACTACAAAATGTCGAGCGCGGAACTGGAGCAAGCAGGAGTGACGCCGGGGACGGTGCGCGTGTCAGTAGGGATAGAAGACCCGGCAGATTTGATTGAGGATTTGAAGCAGGCGCTGGCTTAAGAACAGGGGAATATGCAGGCAACGTTCATCTATACGCCAGAGGAATTTGTTGAAGGGCATCGCGCTTGGGCAAAACATCTGGCTCCTGTAAACGCACGGATGGTTGGACATGCCATAAGCCTCTCAGCGCTTCTCCTCATTCTTGCTGGAGTTTATTTTGCCTATTCAAAGGCTGACATTCGACTGACAGTTTTTTGCTTCGTATACGGAGCGTTCGTGGCTATTTATTACGGTGCATTTGCTGGAACTAGGTTGAAGCGTTCTTTTCACAAGGATGGTGGGCTACACGGCGAAATGAGTATTGTACTTGACGATCAGCAGATGAAGATTTGCGGAACCAGGGGTGAGTCAAAGATATATTGGCACGCATTTCCCAAATCCGTCGAGACTCCGAACCTCTTCGTGCTGTCGACTCGGCCTCGCATGTTCTACATGATTCCGAAGCGTGCTTTCTCCCCGAGCGAGGTAGACACTGTACGACAACTTCTCGCGGAGAAGATTTCACAGGGTGCCTAGTACGATGACAAATTATCTACGCGGCGGATTTGGCGGCGGACTCGAGGAGTTCGTGGATGAGGGTTTGGTAGGGTTTGTCTTGTTGCGCCGCGAGGCGGCGAAGCTGCGCGAGCAGGCGCGGATGAATGCGAATGGCGATGAGCTGTTTGGCCTCGCCCGTTCGCGGACGACCAACGCGGCGGGCGCGCTTCAGTTCTTCGTCGGTCGACTCCGGAATATCCGAGAAATCAATTCGGCGGTCGGAGATAGGCTTTGCGTTCCTTGCGGCTTGCTTGCCGCGCGCTGATGATGCGGATCGTTTCCTTGCCATCGGCTGTTCTCCTTATCGTGTAGACCGCTATCAATATTCTCCCGTTTGCCGAAAGACCCAAACGCTTCGAGCGACGCTCGGTCTCGGAGTGGCTCGTGTCTTCCCAGTCCAAGGCGTCCAAGTCAGCAAATATCGTTGCAGCTTCTTCGAATGCCACACCGTGCTTGGCGAAATTGCGGAGTGCTTTGGCGGCATCCCAAGAGAACACTTAATGTATATACACTAAATCAAGGGCGGCGACAAGAGCTGTACGAGAGAGCAGGCTACGAGAGTAGTGGTGCGGTTCTCGGTCTTGGCACAATGGGCGGATAGGCGGTTGACCCGAGTGGAGACGACTCGTAAAATTTTGAAGAACGCGGCGCATTGGCAGCCCTTAAGACGCGAGGCAAACGTTTGCAGAGGCATGTCGTCAAACTACTTGATGGCTTGGAGGGCGAATGAAGGGCGTGAAGGGACTCGGGTTAGCGGCGGCGCTTGGCGCGGCCCTACTGGCGATAGCGGGATGCCAGGAGGGTGCGAAGAGCGCGGCGAAAGTGAAGCCGCCCGTGTCTGTGCCGCCAGCCAGTGTCGCAACGGTCGCCAAGCTGGGCGATCTGCCAATTCCTGCCACGTCTCCTGACTTATCCGATCTGAGCCCGAGCACGCCTCCTGCTGTGGACGTCCTGATCGCGCAGGTGCAGGCGACTTACGACGCCGGACAGACTGCCTATAAAGCCGGCGACCTGGAAGCGGCGCGCAAGGACTTCAATGCGGCGCTCGATCACCTGATGAAGAGCCACCTGGAGACGACCGGCGACGTGCGGCTGCAGCAGCTCTTCAACGAAATCGTGGACACGATGCAGAGCTATGAGCTGTCCGTCGAGAAACAGGACGAGGCGACGACGGATTCGTCAGACGATGACAACAGCGACACCGATACGGACACGGACGCGAGCGAGGACGTGCAACCTCCTCCACCGGATCAACCGACCGCACCGATCGAAGAAATTGCCAACATGGAGAGCCTGCCGGCGACGGACCCGCGTCTGGCAGCGCTGGCGGAAAAAGAGCTGATCAGCGTCCCGCACGATTTGCCGCTGACGATCAATGCGTCGGTGCTGCAATACCTTAGCTTTTTCGAGTCGCCGCGAGGACGAGATATCGTTGAGACAGGTCTACAGCGCGCAGGGCGCTACCGCGCGATGATCGAATCGACGCTGAAGCAGGAAGGGCTGCCGGAAGATCTCATCTATCTGGCGCAAGCCGAATCGGCATTCAAGCCGCGCGCCGTTTCGAGCAAGGGCGCGCGAGGCGTGTGGCAGTTCATGCCTTACACCGGCGCGGAATACGGACTCGATCGGAATTATTGGGTAGACGAACGAGACGATCCCACGGAGGCGACGCGCGCTGCTGCAGAGCATTTGCGCGACCTCTATCAGATGTTCGGCGATTGGTATCTGGTGATGGCAGCGTACAACTCGGGGCCGTTGAACGTGGCGCGAGCCGTGGAGCGCACCGGCTATGCGGACTTCTGGGAGTTGCAGAAGCGCAATGCGCTGCCGGCGCAGACGAAAGATTACGTGCCGATTATTCTGGCACTGGCGTTGGTGGCGAAAGACCCGCTGCTTTATGGCATACACGTCGATCCTGACCCAGCGGTGCAGTTTGACGCGGTGAAGCTGGAGCACTCGATCAGCCTGCGGCTGGTGAGCGATGCGACGGGCGCAAGCATGGATGATTTGGAGGCGCTGAATCCGGAGTTGATTCGTGGGATTACGCCCGCTGATCCAGAATTTGCGCTGCGCGTGCCGCAAGGGATGGGCGCGGAGTTGCAGAAGGCCATCGCGCCGATTCCACCGGATAAATGGGCGACGTGGCGGCTGGCGAAGTTCGGACCGGATCAGACGCTCGGGGAAGTGGCGCGGGAATATCATGTGACGCTGGCGTCGCTCGAAAACGTGAATATGATTGACCCGCACGATCCTCCGGCGACGGGGACGGAACTGATCATTCCCGCGGCGGCGCCGAGATTGCGTTTGGTGCACTATCGCGTGAAGCGCGGCGACACGCTGGACAGCATTGCTTCGCGCTATAGCGTCAGCACGGCGGAGCTGCAGCGATGGAATCATCTGCGGACGGAACACGCGCCGCGCGGACGCGTGCTGCGCGTGTATGAGGAATATTACCCGATGGCGACAGCGGCTCCGGAGCGTTCGGTTGCGGCTGCTCCGGCAGCACGAAGCACAACGGGAGCGACGACGGCGGCGGTCAAGACGGCGGCGCATAGCGCAGACGTCGTCATTCATCGCGTTCAGGCAGGGGAGACGCTTTGGTCGATCGCGCGCGAATATAGAACAACGGTGGATGCGATTAAACAGAGCAATCCCTTTTTGGAGACGCGTGGACTGCAAGTTGGAGACAAGCTGCACATCGCGCCACGCCAGTAAATATAATAGAATCATATAGTTAGAATATCGTCGATGCGGTCTGCTGTGACTTGCATCCTGACTGTGAATCTTCAGATTTTGGCCAGGATGTCCTTTTTTGCGCCTTGACAAAGCTCGGAAACTACGATTAAAACAAGCGGGTGGGAAAGTCGGCCGCCGAGCACTTTAACCCACGGAGGAGAACCATGTTCGACGCGAAGTTTCACGACGAAGACGAAGAGAACGAGCTCCCTGGGTTAGAAGAAGAGGAAGAACAGGGCGAGCTTGGCGGCGATGAGAACGAAGAAATCGCCGAAGAAGTAACCGAAATCATAGTGGACTCAGAGGACGAAGAAGAGGATCACGGTGGCGCGCCTGTGGGCCGTCCGGCACCGAGTCATGCGCCGGCCCGACCCGCCGCGAAGCCGAAGGCAAAAAAGAAGAAGGCCAAGAAAGCGAAAAAGGCGAAGGCAAAGAAGTCGGCTCCGAAAAAAAAGAAGAAGGCAAAGGCAAAGGGCAAAGCACGCGGGAAGAAAAAAGGGCGCAGGCGGTAGGTCCTTTTTGGGGATTTAATTTCGGAGGTGCGTCAGGGGCCAAACGCACCGCGAGTTGTTTTGAGATGCCGCAAGTCGGCGTCACGCCTATGGGGCGGACGCAACTTGCGGCATTTTTTTGTGCGCGCAGAACTGCTTTTTGCATCTATACGGTGTATGGAATGATGAACGGCTGGCGGCGCACGCTTCTTGAAGTG
>JASHRL010000092.1 GCA_030037355.1 Candidatus Acidiferrales bacterium
GAAGTGGAAGCCTTGAAACTCCGCCCGCGACTGAGAAAATAGGATTTGGCGGTAGTAATAGAAATCACAATTCAACGCCGAAACGTAACCACTCAACCACGTCAAATTACCGTTCGCTGTCCGAGACAAACCGGTCAAATTGGACTGATTTAGTCCTGATTTAACTGCATGTTAGCAATAGGTTTGTTTCGAATCTAACTCTTGACAACCATTCCTAAAAAGACCTAATATGTATATGCGACTGGGGGAGTCGTATATGGTCGCAGGGACATGCTGAAACTATCGAAAAAATCCGATTACGCGCTCATCGCTCTGAAGCATCTTGCCGTGCATGCCGAGGAAGGCTCATGCAGCGCCTCGGACATCGCCGAAGCGTACGGCATCTCCACGCCGCTGATGGCTAAGGTGCTGCAACGGCTGGCTCGCGTCGGAATCGTTGTGGCGCGGCACGGTTCGAGCGGCGGCTACACGCTGGCGCGCGACGCCCGGCTCATCACCGCGCTCGAAGCGATTGACGCCATCGACGGGCCGCTGTCGCTCACATCCTGCGTGACGCATCACGGGAATTGCGAACAGACGAAAACCTGCACCATCAAGGAACCGCTGCGCAAGGTGAACAACAGCATTCTGGAGATGTTGAGCAAAGTAACGATTTCACAGATGGCGGACGACGCCCCGGCTTCCGAGGTCGTCGAGCTGCGAATTTAGGAGAGCGGGAATGGGAATTAAACTGCCGATTTATATGGATAATCACGCGACTACGCCGGTGGACCCGCGCGTTGTCGCCGCTATGACGCCATACTTCACCGAAGTATTCGGAAACGCCGCCAGCCGCAATCACGCCTTCGGGTGGTCGGCGGAAGAGGGAGTCGAAAACGCACGCGCGCAAGTGGCGCAGCTCATCGGCGCGACGCCGAAGGAGATTGTCTTCACCAGCGGCGCGACGGAATCCGACAACCTGGCCATCAAAGGCGTCGCGGAGATGTACCGCGAAAAAGGCAATCACATCATCACGCAGGTCACCGAGCACAAGGCCATACTCGACACCTGCAAGCGCCTAGAAAAAGAAGGCTACGAAGTGACCTACCTGCCGGTCGGCAAGGACGGTCGCATCAGCCTCGACGAGCTGCGCAACGCCATCACGCCGAAAACGATTCTGATCACCATCATGTACGCGAACAACGAAATTGGTGTCATTCAGCCGGTCGCCGAAATCGGTAAGATCGCCAAGGAGAAGGGCGTTTTCTTCCACAGCGATGGCGTGCAGGCCGTTGGCAAGGTTCCCGTGGACGTGCAGAAAGACGGCATCGATCTGCTCTCGATTTCCGCGCACAAACTCTATGGCCCGAAGGGAGTCGGCGCGCTCTATGTGCGGCGCAAGAATCCCCGCGTGCAATTGACCGCCATCATCGATGGCGGCGGCCACGAGCGCGGGATGCGTTCGGGCACGCTGAACGTTCCCGGAATCGTCGGATTCGGCAAGGCCTGCGAACTTTGCCGCCTGGAAATGGAAGAAGAAGCCAAGCGGCTCGGCGCGCTGCGCGACCGCTTGAAAGATCGCATCATGTCGCGTCTCGACGAAACGTTCATCAACGGCACGATGGAGCATCATCTGCCGAACAACATCAATATCAGCTTCGCCTACGTCGAAGGCGAATCGCTGCTGATGGGCATCAACGACGTCGCCGTTTCGAGCGGTTCGGCATGCACTTCCGCCACGCTCGAGCCGAGCTATGTCCTGAAAGCCCTCGGCGTCGGCGAAGATCTCGCGCATACCTCGATTCGCTTCGGCCTCGGCCGCTTCAATACGCAGGAAGAAGTGGACTACGTTGCCGATCGCGTCGTCGAGACCGTCAACCGCCTCCGCGAGCTTTCGCCGCTCTATGAAATGGCCAAGGAAGAGGGCGTCGACGTCAGCAAAATGAACTGGAAAACAGCATAAGGAGTTCAGCATGTCGACTGGTCTAAACAAGAAGTATAGCTTGAGTATTACGCCGCTTGAGTTGAGGGATGGGTTGGGTTGGATGCCGCACTTCAGTGTCATGCAGCATCATGGCCCGTACTCAGACGATACGCCATATTGGGGAACGAGAGCCTGTCAAACAAAGGAAGAGGCAATCGAAGCTTCACGTGCGCTGGTTGAGCGGGAGATAAGCAAACGTGAAGGCAGGCGTGTCGTACTCCGTCCAAAGGCTCTGCAATGACAACTGTCGTTTCGAGGAGCGGAGCGACGAGGAATCTGCAGTTGTTTTGGTTTCGTCAGGGCACGGCTTTAGCCGTGCCGAACAGTGTAGGAAGTTTGGGGCTTTAGCCCCTGAAGGTATTGGTTGTCATTCTGAGGAGCAAAGCGACGAGCCTGCCTGCCGCCTGCTCGCCGTGGCGGGCAGGCAGGGAATCTGCAGTTCGGCTCTGTAGCTCACGTCCCGTTCGCGCCGTCTTCGCGCGAACTGACGTGAGGCCGTTTCGTCAGGGCACGGCTTTTTATCCTGAGGAACGAAGGGCAGCTGTGCCGAAAGTGGTTAGGTTTCTGGGGCTTTAGCCCCTGAGGCCATTTTGGAAGTAGGCTGCATCAAATTTTCTGGAGGGCATGATGGCTTATAGCGACAAAGTGATCGATCACTACAATAATCCGCGCAATGTCGGCTCGCTCGACAAGAAAGACCCCAACGTCGGCACCGGCCTCGTCGGCGCGCCGGAATGCGGCGACGTCATGAAGCTGCAAATGAAAATCAATCCCGATACGCGCGTCATCGAGGAAGCCAAGTTCAAGACCTTCGGTTGCGGCTCGGCGATTGCCAGTTCGTCGCTGGCCACCGAATGGGTCCGCGGCAAGAC
>JASHRL010000093.1 GCA_030037355.1 Candidatus Acidiferrales bacterium
GAATTGAAGATTGCGCGCGCCAGAGAGACGCGCTCCACGTGCCCGTATTGCGCGGTAGGCTGCGGCGTAATCATTTACACGCTCGGCGATGGCGCGAAGAACGTTACGCCTCAAGTCATCCACGTCGAAGGCGATCCCGATCATCCGACGAACCGCGGAACGCTTTGTCCGAAAGGTTCTTCGCTCGAACAGGACATGCTCAACCCGCGTCGGTTGACCAAGCCGCAAGTGCGGCGGCCGGGTGCAACGGATTGGGCGGATATCTCCTGGGATGACGCGCTGGGTGAAATCGCCCGATGGACGAAGAAGACCCGCGACGAAACGTTTGTAGAAAAAGACGCGAATGGCCACGTTGCCAGCCGCTGCGAGGGAATTTCGTTCATTGGTGGCTGCACGGATACCAATGAGTTCAACTACATCGCTGTAAAGACGATGAGGAGTTTGGGCTTGGTCTATTTAGAAAACCAAGCCCGTGTTTGACACGGCCCCACGGTCTCAAGTTTGGGACCAACATTTGGACGCGGGGCGATGACCAATGGCTGGATCGACATCAAGAACACCGACATGATGTTGATCATGGGCGGAAATCCCGCCGAGAACCATCCCTGCGGATTCAAGTGGGCGATGGAGGCCAAGCGAAACCGCAACGCCAAACTCATCTCTGTAGACCCGCGCTTCACCCGCACTTCTGCGACCGCTGATCTGTACGTGCAGATTCGCGCCGGCACAGATATTGCATTTCTTGGCGGACTGATCCGCTATGCCATCGAGAACGATCGGATTGCGAAAGAATATCTGGTCAATTACACGAACGCCGCGTTCATCGTCAAAGAGGGCTTCAAACTTCCAGACGATGGCCTGTACTCTGGATTCGATTCCGCCACTGCAACGTACGACAAATCCACATGGAACTATGAGCAGGGCGGAGACATGAGCGGCAAGGCCGCTGGAGTTGCGAAATCAGCGGCAGCGCATGGAGGAACTTCCGCTCCACCTTCACTTCCGCCGAATGTCGCTTACGATCTGACGCTCCAGCATCCCCGCTGCGTATTTCAATTGCTCAAGCAGCAGTATTCCCGCTATACGCCGGACGTCGTCGAGCGAATCACAGGCATCCCCCAAGCGCAGTTCGTGAAGGCCGCCGATCTTTTCACTTCTGTTCGCAAAGATGGCGACATGAAGAAAGTCGCGACCATCATTTATGCCGTGGGTTGGACACAGCACACATTCGGCACGCAGATCATTCGCACGGCGGCGATGATTCAGCTTTTGCTAGGCAACGTAGGGAGGGCAGGAGGGGGCGTCAATGCTCTGCGCGGCCACTCCAATATTCAGGGCGCTACCGACATGGCCGGGTTGTATGACTCGCTCCCTGGCTATCTGAAGGCTCCCATCCCCACAGACACCGACCTGGCCACGTATCTGAAGCGCATCACGCCGGCCGAATCCAAGCCGACGCCTTGGGGCTCGATGAACTACTGGTCGAATACGCCGAAATTCGTCGTGTCGCTCCTGAAGGCCCTGTACGGTGACGCAGCGAAAAAGGAAAACGAATTTGCTTTCAACTACATTCCCAGAGCCGACCGCGATTATTCGTGGACGCATATTTGGGACGATATGTACAACGGAAAAGTCAAAGGCATGTTCGCCTTCGGCATGAACGGCGTGATGATCGGCCCGGACACGAACAAGAACATCAACGCGCTGAAAAAAGCCGACTGGCTCGTCGTCGGTGAAATTTATCCGGATGAGACAAGCGAGTTCTGGAAAGCGCCCGGAATTACGCCAGACGAACAAAGAACAATCAATACCACCGTTTACCGTTTGCCATGTGCTGGATTCGCTGAGAAAGACGGCAGCATGACAAACTCAGCGCGTTGGGTGACATGGAAATTTGCGGCGGTTCCGCCTCCCGGCGAAGCGCGCCTCGATCAGGATATCGTCGCCCAGATCTTTTTGCGCGTCAGAGATTTGTACAAAAAAGAAGGCGGTAAATTCCCCGATCCCATTCTGAATTTGAGCTGGGCGTATGCGGATTCCATTCATCCGCCGTTGCCGCAAGTCGCGATGGAAATCAATGGAAAGGCGCTGGCCGATCTTACCGATCCTGTGACAAAACAAGTCATCAAGGCTGGCCAGCAATTGCCGGGGTTTGCTTGGTTGAAAGATGATGGCACGACGATGTGCGGCAATTGGATTTACTCCGGCATGTGGACCGAGGCGGGCGCGCAAATTCAGCGCCGCGGCACCGAGGATCCATCTGGCTTGGGCGTTTATCCCAACTGGGCATGGTCTTGGCCCGCCAACCGCCGCGTGCTTTATAACCGCGCTTCCTGCAATCTCGATGGCAAGCCGTGGGATCCCGAGCGCAAGCAAGTCTGGTGGAACGAAGCGGCGGCGAAATGGGCCGGCAACGACGTCCCCGATTTCAAGCCCGATTCAAATCCCAAAGATCATCTGGGGCCGTTCATCATGAACCCCGAGGGCGTGGGACGCTTGTTCGCACCAATCGGAGTTCTGGCGGACGGGCCATTCCCCGAACACTATGAGCCAATGGAAAGCCCGACCAAGAACATTCTGCATCCCGAGCAATCGAATAATCCGCTGGTCAAGAGGTTCAAAACTCCATTCGACAAGCTCGGCACGCCGGAGGAGTACAGCATCGTCTGCACTACATATCGCCTCACCGAGCACTATCACTACTGGACGAAAAATAATCCGGTAAATGTCCAGCTAATCCCGGAGCCATTTGTGGAGATTCCCGTCGAGCTCGCAGATGAAAAAGGAATTCGCGGAACAGACAAAATCAAGGTAATCAGCGCTCGTGGGACCTATATCGCCAAGGCGTTTGTGACCCGTCGCCTTAAGCCCATGATGATCGACGGCAAAAAGGTCTACCAAATCGGCCTGCCGATCCATCAGGGTTTCCGTGGGATTGCCGAAGACGAAGGCCGGGATGCGCGCACTCCGGCGAATTTGCTGACGCCGTCAGTAACCGATCCGAACGCGCACACCCCCGAATCCAAGGGTTTCTTAGTGAAGATCGAGAAGGCCTAGAGAACAACAATGAGCCAGGCAGTAACAGAAATCGTCAGAATCTCAGGACATGCAGGTCCCGCGCCAGGCGCAGGATTAAACCGCGAATTCCACGTTTGCAAGCTCGTCGACACGACCACCTGCATTGGCTGTAAAGCGTGCGAAGTCGCGTGCCTTGAATGGAACGGCTATCCCTTCACCGAAACCACCTTCGACAACACATATCAGACCATGCCGGAAACGGCGTGGAACTATTGGAACCTCATCAAGTTCAACGAGCACGAGCGCGAAGACGGCAGCACCATGCTGCTGATGCGTAAAGATCAGTGCATGCACTGCGAAGACCCTGGCTGCCTCGCAGCGTGCCCGGCCGACGGCGCCATCGTGCAGTACGCCAACGGCATCGTGGATTTTCAGGAAGCCCATTGTATCGGTTGCGGCTATTGCATCACCGGCTGCCCGTTCAACATTCCCAAATTCAGCCCCGCCGCGCACAAAGTTTTCAAATGCACGCTATGCAGCGATCGCGTGACGCAGGGTCTCGAGCCCGCTTGCATCAAGGCCTGTCCCACGGGCTGCTTGCACTTCGGCACGAAACCGGAAATGAAGGAACTTGCCGAGACGCGCGCAAAGCAGCTCCGCGAACACTCTGGGTTTGCGGATGCCGGTGTATACGATCCTCCCGGTGTCGGCGGCACGCATGTGATTTATGTTCTCCACGACGCCAAGAATCCCGAGTTGTATGGAGGGTTGCCGAAAGACCCCCACGTGCCAATCTCGGTCCGCCTCTGGAAAGGCCCGCTGAAGTGGATTGGTAACTTGGCGCTCCTTGGCGGCCTTGTTGGAATGGCATTTCATTACATGCGTTACGGCCCAAAGAAGGAACAAGAGATTCCAGCGGATGACGGGAGGCGGCCATGAGGAGCAATGTTGCGTCGCGTTCCGCATCCGCCAGCCACGAAGACGACATGATTTTGCGATACACGTTGGGCGAACGCTTGAATCACTGGTTCGGTGCGCTCACTTACGCATACTTGCTGATTACGGGGCTTGCTTTTTGGTCGCCCTATTTCTTTTGGCTGGCTGCGCTCGTCGGGGGCGGGTCTACTGCCCGCTTCTGGCATCCCTGGTTTGGCCTGGCTTTTTCGGCCTCTCTCTTCTGGATGTTCAAGGACTGGCGCCAGGACATGCGCGTCGATAACAGTGACCGCGCATGGGGCCGCGTGATATCCAATTACATCCGGAACGAAGACGATAAGCTGCCGCCGACAACGCGGTTCAATTATGGGCAGAAGCTCTTCTTCTGGGGTATGTGCTATAGCGTGATTTTGCTTCTGCTCTCCGGCGTGGCGCTCTGGTACACGGAAGCGCTTCCCTGGAGTCTGCGCTATGTTCGCTACACAGCGATCCTAATCCACGCCAGCGTGGCATTTATCACCATCGGACTATTCCTGATTCACGTCTATATGAGCGCGATTCTCGAAAAGGGCAGCCTGGCCTCCATGATTCACGGCAAGGTGACAGCCGCCTGGGCTTGGACGTTTCATCGCATTTGGTATGATGACCTCCGAGGCGCTTCCCGCTCGAAACAATGATCCGCGATGAATGGAACCGGCGCATTCGCCGCGCCACGGAACTTTCCTCTTCATATCCTTTCGCCGCAGAAGGATTGAATTTCTATGCGCGCGTCGCGAGCATTCAGCGCTCGTTGTACGAGGATTTTCTGAAGGCAAGCGCTCCTTCCCGGAATGTTTCAGGCACACAATCGTTGCGAGAGGAATTGGATTTGTTTGTGCTTCTCCCGAAATTTCCCGCATTTCTCAGAGCTGTCGGGCAATTTGCCCCCGCGCCGCTGGCCGAATCCGCTGGCGTACTTGCAAAAGATGGCTCGGAAGCATGGCAGCGCGCGATTCGCGATTTCTGGCAGAATCCCGCGGAATCAGCGGAAGAAGCGAAGTCAGGGGAGCGAGACCATTCTGACGATTCGAGCAAGATAAGCCCTTCGGAAAACTTACTCTCTTGGATTTTCCTTCAACCTTATGCAGAACACCTTGCTGCTCGCCGCGCGCCATCCAGCTTGAATGGGACTCCTTCCACATGTCCGCTCTGCGGCGGCAAGCCGATTGTGGGCGTTCTCCGAGGCGAGGGCGACGGCGCGAAGAAATCGCTCATCTGCATGTTGTGCGCTCATGAGTGGACCTTTCGGCGAATCTATTGCCCATCCTGCGGAGAGGAGCGAGAGCCGCAGATGGCCTACTATTCGGCGTCAGAGATTCCACACGTGCGTGTGGACGTCTGCGACACATGCCACACCTATCTGAAAAGTGTTGACCTTACAAAAACTGGGCTTGCAGTTCCGGTCGTGGATGAACTCGCAACGATACCTCTGGACCTGTGGGTGCGCGAGCACGGATACGAGAAACTACAAACCAACATGCTCGGAATGTAAGCGCGGAAATGTAAGAAAGAAGAAGCTGAATCGCGGACTCTAGCTAGAGGTTCGGCTGGATTCGAAATGATCGCTCAGCGCAGCTCTAGCTGCGAAATGTCCGCAGAGGCCGTGCACGCCGCCGCCGGGAGGCGTCGACGCCGAGCAGATATACAGCCTCTTCGCTGGAGTCCGGTACATTCGCCACGTCGGGCGCAGAAAGAATTGGCGCAATTCCGCCGCGCCGCCAGTGATATCTCCGCCAACCAGATTGGCGTTATATGCCTCCAGCCCTGATGCCACTCGAACACTTCGCTTGAGAACTCGCGCACGAAATCCCGGCGCGAATCTCTCAATCTGATTTTCAATCGCCTGTGACATATCTGCGTTCGATCCATTTGGGACATGGCAATACGCCCAGCCGACATGCTTTCCTGCAGGTGCCCGCGTCGAATCGAAAAGACTCGGCTGCGCAACCAGCACAAATGGTTTTTCGGCTATGCGACGCTCCCAGCAGTCCCGTTCGGACGCCTCAATTTCCTCGAGTGTCCCTCCCAAATGTACCGTCCCAGCCTGAGCGCACACCTCCGCCTTCCATGGAATTGGCCCGTTGAGCGCCCAGTCCACTTTGCAAACACCCGGGCCGTAGCGAAATTTCTCGAGTTTCTTGCGAAATCCATCCGGCAACCGATCCCCGGCCACTTTCGCAAGCTGTCGCGGCGTCACGTCGCACAGGATAATCTGCTCGCGCGAAAATTCGTCAAGCGACTCGATCCGCGCATTCGTGCGAATTTCGCCGCCGAGCGCTCGCAGGTGTGCCGCCAGCGCATCCGTGACTTTCTCGGCTCCGCCGCGCGCAAATGGCCAGCCAACCAAATGTCCCGCCGCGCCAAGCACCAGCCCGAATGCCGCGCTCAGCATTTTTTCGAGTGGCAAAATCGAATGCGCGGCAATTCCTGCAAACAATGCACGCGCGCGCTCATATCGAAATGTGCTTCGCGCCAAGTGCGAAGCCGAACGCACCGCTCGCAACCCAAATTTCGCGGCCAGCAAAGGATGCTGCGGGAGTCTCGGCGGCCCGAGCAGAAAACCTTCCAGCTTCGGCCAATCTTCAACAATAGCAGACATCAATTCGTCGTACCGTTTGCCATCCGCGCCCAAATTCTCCGCTGTCTTCTCAATCGACCGGTCCAGAACGACCGCAGTTCCATCATCCAGCGGGTGCGCCAGCGGCAGAATCGGATGAACCCATTCGAGGCCATATTTTTCCAGCGGCAGAGTTCGAAAAAACGGCGACATCAGCGCCATGGGATAAACGGAAGAGCAGGTATCGTGGAAAAATCCAGGAAGAGTCAGTTCTTCGCTTCGCGCGCCGCCGCCGATTGCGTCTTGCGCCTCGAACACAACGACCGAACGTCCCGCCTGCGCCACAGTGATGGCCGCAGCAAGCCCGTTCGGCCCAGAACCGATCACGGCCACATCATATTTGTCGCGCAAGCCGCCATTCTAGCGCAGTCGGAGGCACGGGCTTATATGCATTCGCGCGATATCTCTGCCGCGAACTCCACTCGCATCAATTTGCGCTTCTTCACCGCTGGGGTGTTCAAACTTCGGAATACCAGCGAAAGCCGGCTCTTTGCTCTTTTTCTGCCTCTCGCAGAATCGCAAGCGTACGGCTGCGCCGATAGTTGGAGCAGCTCACGAGAAGTAAATTCAGGAACGACATCGCCGCAACGTAGGACCCTGCAAAAAGCGGGCCTTCGGTTGGCGTCAAGAAAAATTCATCCGCATATCTCGCCACAGGCGAAATCGAACTGTCTGTGACGCCCACGCAATATGCGCCTCGGTTCTTGGCCTGGCGCAATCCTTCGACGGTTTGCCGGAGGCCGCGCCGGTAGCTGATCGCAATTACCACGTCTCGGCGCGTAATCTGCCGAACACGGTGCGAAATTTGGCCCGCTCCGGATAGCGTCATGGATTTCAGTCCGATCACAGCTAGGTTGTATTCCAGAA
Source organism: Candidatus Acidiferrales bacterium (assembly GCA_030037355.1). GTDB lineage: Bacteria > Acidobacteriota > Terriglobia > Acidiferrales > UBA7541 > DAHUXN01. The sequence continues at coordinate 7,478 of JASHRL010000093.1, forward strand.
AATAGGCAAGGCTCTCGGCCATGTCGCCGCCAAAAATCAGAATAAAATCGGCGGCGTAGAGCTTCTTGACCAGCGCCTTCACCCGGCCTACATCCAGGCTGTTACGCAGGGCTCGAATGTTGGCCATGTCCCGGTTCAGCGACTCTTCAATCTGTCCTTCGACGCCGGAGTCCTGCGCGCTGCTCTCCAGCACCTCAAGGGGCGTTGCCTGCGCAATCGCAAGTTCATGCAAGTAGGTCCGAAAATCGCGATAGCTGGCAAAGCCCATTTCGCGCGCGATGCGAAGCAAGGTCGCAGGCGCGCTATTGAACTCCTTTGCCAGTGCGCGAAGGCTATAGAGAACATACTTTCTTGGATTTTCCAGCAGTGGCCGGATCACCTCCTGCCGTTTGGCCGAAAGACCCCGGACCATCATCGGAAAATTGTTCGAATTCTTGGCCGACCTGGTTGGTTTTCCGCGCGACGCCAAATTGCCTCCCCCACAACTTATCCCCCGTATAAGCACGCTATCTATAATAGATTGAACAGTTAAGCAAGGATTAGGCAAGTATCGCAGTTTACTTATCTTATCCAGACGTTGAACCAAATGTTTCGCTCGCTCGCAATCCCTCGATCACGCGCTCCTTTGCTCAAACGCAATTCGCCAGTCCCAGTCGCAACAACTGCTTACTTTTCCGAGCAAAACATGCGTTTCACTCCGCGTTCCTTCCCTCGTCCGCGGATTCGCCGAGGCAGCCGCCGTCAACCTAGAAATTTTTGATGGCTTATCGAAAGATTGCAAGAAAGGTCTGCGCGAAGGGTCGAAAACGTGTGCCGCTGCCTGGCGGATTTTCTATGTCTCGATCGCTTCGGGAGCGAGTTTGCACAAGCGCTTGATCAGTCCGATGAGTTCGCTGGCTTGAATAGGTTTCGAAATGTACGCGTCCATCCCATGCTCGATGCAACGCTCGCGATCGCCGGCCATCGCATGCGCGGTCATGGCTATGATCGGTATGTGCGTGTCCGATTTTTCTTCCGCTTTGCGAATCTTGTCGGTCGCTTCGAATCCGTCCATTTCCGGCATCTGCACATCCATCAAAATCAGGTGGAATGTCCCTCTTTCGACCGCTGCCACGGCTTCTCTGCCATTGTGAGCGACCGTCACGTTGAAGCCGTGCTTTTCCAGCAATCGCACCGCCAGCAATTGATTCACCGCATTGTCCTCGGCCAGCAGGATGTTGAGTGACGTTCTCTGCTCTCGCAATGAATGCCGTGTAATCAGCGGTTGGTGCTCTTTGATTTCCGGCTGCGCTCCCACGAGCGCAAGTACCGCGTCCAGCAACTCCGATTGCCGGATTGGCTTGACGAGATAGGCGGCCATCCCTAGCTGGCGGCAGAGTGCGGCGTCGCCGCGCTGGCCGTCCGAGGTGAGCATCATGATCGTCGATGATGACCACTGCGGGTGACGCTTGATTTGTTTCGCCAGCGCGAAGCCGTCCATTCCGGGCATTCGCGCGTCGAGCAGTATGAGCTCGAATCTCTCCGGGGTATTGCCGGATTTTTCAAGCGCCTCCATCGCCGCTTGCGCGCCGTCCGTGGTCACGACCTTCATTCCCCAATTTGTAAGCACCTTTTCCAGGATTCTTCGATTGACGGCATTATCGTCCACCACCAACACACGAACGCCGCGCAAAATCGCCTCGCTGTTGAATGACGGTGCCTTGGCCGCGCCGGCGCGCTTCCCGAGGTGCACCGTAAAGTGGAAACGGCTGCCTTTGCCCTCCTCGCTTTCCACCCAGATTCGTCCTCCCATCATCTCCACCAGCCGCGCCGAAATCGTCAGACCTAACCCCGTGCCGCCATACTGGCGCGTCATCGATCCGTCAGCTTGCGTGAACGGCTCAAAGATAGCCGCTTGTCTCGCAGCAGGAATGCCAATCCCCGTATCCGAAACAACAAAATGCAGGTCCACTTGATCTGCGGTTTGCGATGTCGCTTCGACGATCACGGTCACCTCACCGCGCTCCGTGAACTTGATGGCGTTGCCCACCAGATTCAGCAACACTTGCCGCAATCGTCCGGGGTCGCCAATCACGGTTTCAGGGGCCTCGGATTGCAGGTCGTATGCGATTTCGAGCCCTTTTTGATGCGCGCGCAGGCCGAGCGTTTTCATTGTCTCCGCGACGTTGTCTCGCAGGTCGAAATCGATCGTGTCGATGTTGAATTTCCGCGCTTCGATCTTTGAGAAATCCAGAATGTCGTTGATGACCGTGAGCAGCGACTCCGCCGAAAATTTCACCGTGTCGAGATATTCCCGCTGTTCCGGCGTCAATTCTGTCTCCAGCGCGAGTTCTGTCATGCCCATGATTCCGTTCATCGGCGTACGAATCTCATGGCTCATGTTGGCGAGAAACTCGCTTTTCGCCTCGTTCGCCGCCTCCGCTACTTCCTTGGCTCGTTGCATCTCCTGCTCGACGCGTTTTCGCTCCGAAATATCCTGATAGATGCGCAACGCGCCGCTCACCGCTCCTCGCACGAGCAGCGGCGCTCCATGAATTTCCACATCCACCAACGTGCCGTCTTTTCTGCATCGCTGGGCAACAAGGTCAATCGGACGGTCCGCCTCTCTCATTCCATAAGTGCTGTCCATCTTCTTTCTCATCTCGTCGTTGAGAATCAACGTATCCAGCCTTCGCCCCAGCACCTCTTCTTGCCTGTACTGGAATAGCTTCAGGAATGCCGGATTGCAAAGCTGAACCTCGCGGTTCCCGTTGACCACAACGACAGCGAGCGGCGTGTTTTCGACCAGCGCGTTCAAAAATGCCGTGCGTTCATTGACTCTTTCCTCCAGTTCGCTGTGCGCGCGTTGCAAGGCTGCGTCGCGCTGCTGGATGCGGCTCAGCATCGCATTGAAGCGGTCGAAGAGGAAACCGATCTCATCGTTGCTTGTTTTTTTCGCGCGCGTCGCGTAGTTTTCGTTCGCCGAAACGGAAAGAGCCGTTTCCGCAAGGCTTCGCAGCGGTTCGGAAATCACCTTCTGAAGCCGCGATGACAGGAGAAATGCAATCACCAGCGATCCCAGCGACACCAGCAATCGGATTGTGGATGATCGCGAAGTCCGGTCGTGCAGCTTTCCGAAATCCGATTCCACGTAGATCGTCCCGATTTTTTCTCCGTTCAAAGTAATCGGCTCGAAAAGCCCCTGCGTCTCTTTCGTTCTCAGCGTCCCGCTCGTCTGCACCGGAGGAAATGTTTCATCCGATTGCGCCGGATCACGCCGGTAGCCTGCGAATACTTTTCCTCCGTTGTCATAAATGCACGCTCGCGTGATGTTCTTTTCTGCGTCCAGCGCCCGCAGGATTTCTCTTCCTGAATCGGCATCTCCAAAGCTGAGCGCCGCCGTGCTGTTTTCGCCGATCATCCCGGCGATGGACGCCAAATCCTGCGGATTGGTCTTGAAAAATGACACTCGGTCGTAAGCCGTAAATGCCAGCGCCGCAGCCAGCAGCGCCGCCCCGCAGGGCAACATCACGATCGCGTGCAGCTTTTGCCGTATGGAGACGTTCGATAGCATCGGCACTTTAGTTTTCCTTGTTTGCCCCGGGATCGTGAACGATTCTCGCCAGCGAGAGGAGCTTCGAGCTGACTTTCAGATGCGCCCGTTCGACCGCATCGACGTTCACCACAAAATGCACTTTGCCGTCTTGCAGCACAAATCCGATTTCCCCGCCCTCCTCCGCGAAATTCCGGCTGTCTCCAACCAGGAGCACAGGCGCGCTTTTCACCGCTGTCAGAATTTTCGGTATGTGCCTCGCTTCTCCACTGCTCACAAACACCATCTGGCAAAGATGCAGTTCTTCGAAACGGCGTGTATGCCGCGTTTCAAAAGGTCTCCCCCCCAGTGTTTTTCCGAGCACCGTTGTTTCCAGGTCGCCGGAGAATGGGTCCTTGCCGAAAACGCACACAATAATCGGAGAATTGCCGCTCGGAAATGCGTTCGCGGGCCATTCGACGAACTTCGCGAAGTTGTATAGATACTCCGCCTTGACTTCATACTTCGCAGACGTCGACTGGCCGAGGATTGGCGCCGACCCCGCCGTGCAAACTCCGCACAGAATCACGAACGCCGCAGAGAGCAAACGAAATTTTGCCCTGCTCACGATTTTCCCGACATGAACTCCAGGAATTCGCATTTCACGCATCCCGGTATGGCAGCCCGATCTGACGGCCGCTCGCGCACGCGATTCCACTCCGCGCGAGCGCATTTCGCCGTTCGTCTTCTCCGAAATGCAAGACTTCGCCCAAACGGTGGAAAATTAGCCTCTCCGCATGGTGAGCAGATTCAACGATTTAGCGTGGATTTCGGTTTGCTGGATACGTCTGGTATTTCTTGTAGGATTTACTGCGTTCCGTTTTGGAATGAACCCTGCCCCTTACGGGAGAATTTCCCTATTCTCCCCGCTCTGCCGTCCTGTTTCGCGTATGGCCTGGAGAATTTCCCGCACACATAAGCTCAACGCACACACATTCTTGGGGCGCCGCATTTGAACATCCGTGACGGCATTTGGGACGCCACAGGGTAGGGAGGTTGAGCTAAGACTTCTGGGCTGCGTTGCTGTATGCGAGCGAGCTATTCAAGCGCCGATCCAGCACTGCCGCTGCGAATCGCGCGCATTCCGCCAGTTCTCGATTCGCCCAATTTGTCACCGAGGGCAGCGCTTTTCCGCTCAACTTCAAGCACGTCTGAAGCGCGCGGTAATAAACCTTCACTTCTTTCATCCAGAGACTGCCTTCGTTCGAGGATCGAGCCAGTTGCTCCGACGCGTGGATTAGCATTTCGAAGTGCTGCGCGCCAATTTCGCCGTTGGCGATGCCCGTGGCTGCCTCAAGAGAATTCGATAGCGGCTGCGCTGCCATCGTAATCCAAATGGATCGCCACTGGGAGAGCGCGAACTGCACCAGCGCGCCCAGCGACATCACGCAAATAAACGCTGCAATCATTGTGTACTAGTTTGGTGCACCAATGTGACCCGCGCAATAGAGCCAAAGTACTATCTGCTACAATTGAATCAACTTATGCCCTTTTAGAATCTGCCCCAAAATCGGGCGTTGGGTCGTCGAGGGGTCGGCCCAACCGTGTACGGCATGGACGCAGCCTTTTATGAATCAAGATAATTTGCACGCTCAAAACGCGGAAATCGACCCGAAAAACGTGACTTTTCGCTCTTGGGAATACTCCGCCCGTTTGCGAGAACTGCGTCGGCGCGATTGGTGGATGTGGGCGTTCTCTGTCCTTGTCATTCTGGTCCTCACCGCGAGTGTCGTTTCGCTTTCTTTCCCAGCCATTCTGGCCGACCGGAGATCCGCCTTTGGCGCCAGCGTTTTGGAGACAATTCTGGGCCTCGTCGGCGTCATTCTGATTTTCATCTGTTATCTCACGTATGAAAAAGTCCTGATTAACCGCCTCCGCACCGAGCTTGCCGAGCGCCAGTTTCATTCTTCTCTCTGGCGCAATCTGGCTTTGGTCGATCCGCTCACCGGTCTCTACAATCGCCGTTTCGCCGAGCGGCACCTGAAGACGGAAATCGCTCGCGCCCGCCGCCGCGGTTATCCCCTCACGCTCGTGCTTTTCGACCTGAACGATTTCAAGCAGATTAACGATCGCTTTGGTCACCTTGCCGGCGACACAGTTCTCAAAGGATTCGCCGAGCGTTTGGCGGAGGTGGTTCGCGAAGGCGATTTAGCGGCCCGCCTCGGCGGCGATGAATTCATGCTTCTGCTCACAGATTGCAAAGTCGCGCAAGTTCCCGACGTGTTGCGCCGCCTGGAATCGATCACCGTAGACACGCGGACGGATCACATTCCCGTCACCTTCTCCCAGGGAGCGGCGGAATATCAGGATGGAGATCGGCCTGACGACCTCTTCCATTCCGCTGACAAGCTTCTTTACCGAAACAAACAAGCCCTCAAAGAGACCGTCGCGCTTCCGGTCAAGTAACTGCTGCTCTGCAATGCATCGCGGTTCATGTCTTCAGCCGCGTGCGCCATCCGCCAAGATTGCTCGCATCCATCGCCGCGTGCTAGCATCCAATCCGTCTCGACGAATTCGCGGGGGGTGCTGGCATGATTCCTGTCAGAGTTATCGTCACGGGCGCAGCATTCGCGGCGGCTATCTTTTCGTTCGCCTCGGTCGCCCCAGCCGCTCCCGCGCGTCAGGTGCAGACCTTCGAAACTTCCGCCGGCCCGGTTCGCATCACGCCCATTTACCATGCCAGCCTCATGATCGAAGCCGCCGGAAAAATCATCTATATCGATCCCGCCCGCCCCGCCAATTTCGCCGGTCTTCCTCCCGCGGATTTGATCATCATCACCGATATTCATCCCGACCACATGGACCCGGGCTCCATCGCGCAAATCAGCAAGCCAGGCACTCAAATTTTCGCGCCTCCCGCCGTCGTCTCGACCGTCACCACCGCTTCTCCCATCTCGAATGGCGAAACGAAAACTTGGGGCGCCTGGACCATCGAAGCCATCCCCATGTACAACGTCAAGCGCGGCCCTGCGCCCGGCCAGCTTTATCACCCCAAGGGCCGCGGCAATGGCTACGTCCTCACCTATGGCGGCAAGCGTTTTTATTTCTCCGGCGACACGGAAAACATTCCCGAAATGCGCGCGCTCAAGAATATCTACGTCGCCTTCGTCTGCATGAATCTTCCGTACACCATGCCTCCCGACGAAGCTGCCGAAGCCGTAAAGGCCTTTCATCCTCAAATCGTAATCCCCTATCACTATCGCGGCTCGGACCTGAGCGTCTTCAAGCGTGATTTAGAGGGTACCGGCATCGAAGTCCGCCTTCTCGATTGGTACCCATCGTCGCAGTAGTCTTCGGCCGCACTCGCGCCTCTTTTCACTGCGTCGAGCAATGCCTCGTCTTACAACCACTACACCTTGCATTTCTCCCCTCGATTCCCCATGATTTTTATGCGCGCGCCGCGTGCCTCTTTAGCGGCCCGCACGGCTCTGCCGGTCATTGCCGAGCCTTGAAAGGGAAGCGTAGGTTGAGCGAAGACTTGAATGAAAAGCTGAACGAGAATCCACCAAGCAATGCAGGAGATATCTCCTCACCGTCGCCGTCGCGCGCGCCGCGATTAGCCTGTGGCCGCGCTGGACGGTCCGCCGCTAGGGATTTTGAGCCTCGGCATCGGACTCACCCCTCGATTTCTAATCGCCACACCGCAGAATTAAGAATCGTCGTAACTTGCAGAAAACAAAGGATCGACGCAATTCTAATCGCCACAAAATCGCGCGTGCTTCGATTTCCCGTTTCACCGCCTTTTTCCCCAACGCACCGAAATCCTGCGTCGCGCCGGCCATTTCCTGCCGCCGAGCCTTCGTCCACCGGGCGATCTCTAATCGATACTCCAATTATTAGAAATTCTCGTAACTCACACAAAAGAAAGGGTCGACGCCAATTCTAATCGATAAGAATTGCACACTTTTCATCCGCTGTTCGCGCGGTTTTCGCCGCATCCTCTCCGCCGTTGGTTTCACGAGCGCGAACATCCCAACTCTTTACTCTCGGCCGCAACTCGGCGATGATGCTCCCGCTCGCTATGCCATCTTTCGGGCCATGAGAGGAAAACCGATGCGCAAAATGCTTTCCGCAATTCTTTCCATTTTCTTTTTGTCCGTTTCCATCGCCGCCGCACAGCCGCCGCAGGCAGACGCCGGCTCAGCTACCGCTCACCCGCGCGCGCTCACCGATGCGGACTATGCTCACGCCGAGAAATTTCTCTCTTACAACACCAACCCCCTCGTCTACCGCACTGTCCGCGCGACGTGGCTGCCCGACAACCATTTTTGGTATCGCCTCACGACCGCCGAGGGCAGCGAATTTGTCATGGTCGATGCGATGAACGGCACGCGCGCTCCCGCCTTTGACCATGCAGCCGTCGCCACCGCGCTCTCCGCTGCCACCGGCAAAACTTACGACGCCCGCCACCTGCCCTTCATGACATTCGATTTTTCCGATGACGGCCATGCAATTATTTTCCGCGTCCACAATCGCGGCTGGAAGTGCGACCTGCAATCCAATCAATGTCAGGCAGATGACAATCCCGTAGACTTGCCGGAACAGATTCCCGGTCAAGCGGCCACGAATCCACCGGAGTCCATCTCTCCCGATAAAACGAAAGCCGTTTTCATCCGCGACTACAATCTGTGGGTCCGTGATCTTGCTACGGGCCAGGAAACACAACTCACAACTGACGGCGTGAAAGACTTCGGCTACGCGACGGACAACGCTGGTTGGACTCACAGCGACCGTCCCATCGTTCTCTGGTCGCCCGACTCGAAAAAAATCGCCACGTTTCAGCAGGATCAGCGCGGAGATGGCGATATGTATCTCGTCCGCACCCTGGTCGGGCATCCCACGCTCGAAGCATGGAAATATCCTTTGCCCGGCGACAAAGTTGTCACCACGATTCAGCGCGTGGTCATAGACCTTGACGGCCCGCGCGTGATTCGCTTCAAGATGCCTCCCGATCAGCATCGCTCAACGCTTTGCGACGACATCGCTTGCCGCCCCGGCCAGTTTACAGACGTCGAGTGGAGCCCCGACTCCACCCACGTCGCCTTCGTTTCCACTTCGCGCGACCACAAAGATGAAATCCTGCGCGTCGCTGATGCGGCTACGGGCGACGTCCGCGACGTTCTCGAGGAAACCGTAGCCACCTTCTACGAGTCCGGAAACGGCGCGGTCAACTGGCGTTATCTGCCCGAATCCAACGAAGTCATTTGGTTTTCCGAGCGCGACAATTGGGGCCAGCTCTATCTTTACGATCTCCAAACCGGCCAGCTCAAGAACCAAATCACCACTGGGGAAGGGAACGTCACGCAGCTTCTGCGCGTCGATGAGAAAAATCGCATGTTGTATTTTCTCGCCGTGGGCAAGGAAAAAGGGCGCGATCCCTATTACATCCATTTCTACCGCATCGGATTCGACGGCAAGAATCTCCAGCTATTGACGCCCGAAAACGCCAATCACGAAATCGCGCTTTCCCCTTTAGGCCAGTATTTTGTCGATAGTTATTCGACGCCGACAACGCCTCCCATCGCCGTTTTGCGCGATAGTGATGGAAAGCTCGTCTCCACCATCGAAAAAACGGATATCTCCCGTCTTCTCGCCACGGGATGGAAACCGCCGATCCCGTTCACCATCAAAGCTCGCGATGGCGTGACCGATCTCTACGGCCTGATGTTCCGTCCCACGAACTTCGACCCGAACATGAAATATCCCATCGTCAATCACATTTATCCCGGCCCGCAGACCGGCAGCGTCGGAGGCCGCAGCTTTTCCGCCGCGCGCGGCGATTGCCAGGCTCTTGCCGAGCTTGGTTTTGTGGTCGTCGAAATCGACGGCATGGGCACGCCGTGGCGCTCGAAGAAATTCCACGAAGCGTATTACGGCGACATGGGCGACAACACTTTGCCCGACCAGGTCACCGGTATGAAGCAGCTCGCCGCGCGCTATCCCTGGATCGACATCGATCGCGCCGGAATTTACGGCCACTCCGGCGGAGGCTTTGCCACGGCCGACGCCATGTTCCGCTACCCCGATTTTTTCAAAGTCGGAATCTCGGAATCGGGAAACCACGACAATCGCGAATACGAAGATGATTGGGGTGAAAAGTGGCAGGGCCTTCTCGTGCAGAATCCAGATGGCACCACAAACTATGACAGCCAAGCCAACGAGCTGGTGGCCAAGAACCTAAAAGGCCATTTGCTCCTCGCGCACGGCACCATAGACGATAACGTGCCGCCATACAACACGCTTCTTGTCGTCGATGCGCTCATCAAGGCCAATAAGGATTTCGATCTACTACTTTTGCCCAATGAGCATCACGGATATGCCGATGACACAGCGTATATGACCCGCCGCCGCTGGGATTATTTTGTCCGCTATCTGCTCGGCGCTGAGCCGCCGCACGAATATCAGATGCATCCGCCGGCCGAGGATGCGATGCGATTCTAAGATTTGTAGACCGCGCGGCTATTAAAGCTTTTCCAGCCGCGCGGCGTAAAACAACTTGAGGTTATTTGGCTTCTGAGTTTCCCGTCGCGACGCCAATGAGCGGCGTATTCGATCGCCGCATCAAATTATTCAGATCAACGACATCTTTGCTCAGAATTTCTTTCCAACTGGACAAGAGTTCGTTCATCTGCTTTTCGTAAACTGCGTACTGCTCGTATTCCGGCTGCGTCGGCGGCTCGTCCGAGTCATCCACGCTGTTTTCCAGATAAGCCAACTGGCTGCTGAGCATGTTGCCGTAATTGAGCTGGTCTTCGCTCGCGGTTGATTTTACGGAGATGAGTTTTTCTTCGATTGCCGTCATTTTTTTGTCGATGTTTTGCGCTGCCGAGACCACGTCCTTTGCGCCCGCACTTTGTCCGAGCCGCTTTTCGAGCGCTTGCAACTGGCTTCGCAAATCGCGGATCGCCAGAACCGTGCTGTGGTCATTTTCTTCCAGGCTTCGCACCTGCATCGCGAGATCAAACTGCTTCTGCAAATCCGCCAGGGAAGTTTTCATACGTGGATCCGGAATGATTCGAATGGGCGCGGTGTAATCCTGCCCATCGACTGTGAGTTTCGCCTGATATTTTCCGGACACAACCAGAATGCCTTCGGGAGGGCCATTGTCATAGACCGCTCCAGGCACTTCGCGCGGAGCATCTGTGCGCATGTTCCAAACAAATCGATTCACTCCAGCTTTGTCCGGCAGCGCTTCCGCTGATCCGCCACGGAAGAATTCCGCCGCCGCGCCGCCATTCTGCTTCTTGCTGGAAAACTTGCGAACCAAATGGCCATTGGCGTCGAGAATTTCCAGGGTGATGTCGCTCTTGGCCGGCGATTTCAAGGAGTAATCAATAATCACGCCGCCCGGCGGATTCGCGCCCACAGCGCCCCGCGGACGGAAAAAACCTCCGCCACTGTGCGAATGATATGCCGGGGCAGGTTCGAACAAATGCACTGGCTGGTCGAGTGTATCCGAGCGGAGCTCGCGGAGCGGCGTAATGTCGTCGAGAATCCAAAACGCGCGGCCGTGCGTCGCGAGCGCCAAATCATCATTCTTGATGATCAAGTCGTGCACTGGCACGGTCGGAAGATTCAATTGCAGCGATTGCCACTGCGCGCCGTCGTCAAAGGAAAGCATGACGCCGGTTTCCGTACCAGCGAACAACAAGCCTTTGCGCTTGGGATCCTCGCGAACTGCGTGGACGAATGAGCCACTCGGAACACCGTTGATAATTTCGGTCCAGTTCTTGCCGAAATCCGTTGTCTTGTAAATGTACGGGTTCAAATCATCGAGCATATGGCGATCCACTGCGATGTACGCGGTGCCTGCGTCGAATGGAGATGCTTCGATGAGACTGATTTTGCTCCATTCGGGCATTTGCTTCGGCGTAACGTCTTCCCAGTTTTTCCCACCGTCACGCGTGATGTGCACGAGGCCGTCGTCGCTGCCCGCCCAGATAAGATTTCTCTGCACGGGCGATTCCGCGACGGTGAAAATTGTGTCGTAGAATTCCACGCTGGTGCTGTCTTTCGTGATGGGGCCGCCCGAAAGCTGCTGCTTGCTTTTGTCGTTGCGCGTGAGATCCGGGCTGATGATTGTCCAGCTCTGTCCGCCGTCGGTGGTCTTGAAGAGCACTTGCGCGCCAATGTACAGCGTATGCGGATCAAATGGCGAAGCGACAATCGGCGCAGTCCACTGGAAGCGATACTTCTGATCGGCCGCGCCTGAGCCATCCATGATCACAGGCGCAGGCGTGATCAAATGTTCTTGGTCGGTCTCGCGCGTCCAGCGCGTAATGATTCCGTAATTTCCACCGGCATAAACCGTTCCGCCATCGGCACTGGAAACGATATAGCCGCTCTCGCCACCGCCGACGGGATACCAGTCCTGGCGACCGATGACGCCGTGGTCGGTGCTGCTGGCAATCCCCACAGTCGAATTGTCCTGCTGCGCGCCATAGAGGTAATAGTGAAATTGATCGTCCGCAGCGACGTGATAGAACTGCGCGGTCGGCTGATTGTCCTCCGGAGTCCACGTGTTTCCGCCGTCATTGGAGATGGCTGCGCCGCCGTCATCGCCGGTAATCATGCGGTCGGAATCCTCGGGATCAATCCACAGAGCATGATTATCGCCATGAGGCGGACGCAACGTGATCCACGTTTTTCCCGCGTCGGTCGATTTATATGCGCCGACGTTGAGGATGTAAATCGTATCGGCATTACTAGGATCGGAAAAAATGTGGGTGTAATAAAACGCGCGCTGCAAGAATCGATGATCGCCGGTCACAAGCTGCCAGGATTCTCCGGCGTCATTCGAAAGATACACTCCGCCTTTTTCGGCTTCGATCAAAGCATAAACACGGTCAGGGTCCGCGGCAGAAATGGAAATGCCGATGCGCCCGAGGATTCCACTGGGAAGTCCGTGGCCCTCGATTTGCTTCCACGTGGCGCCGCCGTCGGAGGATTTATAGATTCCGCTGCCTGGACCGCCGCTGATGATGTCCCAGGGTTTGCGTACGACTTGATAGAGGGCGGCAAAAAGCACGTGGGGATTATTGCCGTCAAAGGTGAGGTCAACTGCGCCGGTATTTTCATCTTTGTACAAAACCTTCTGCCACGTTTTTCCACCGTCCGTCGTGCGAAAGACGCCGCGCTCCGTGTTTGGGCCGAACGCATGGCCTTCGGCTGCGACGAAAACGACATTTGGATCGTGCGGATCAATCAGAACCTGCGAGATGTGGCGCGTATCATCGAGTCCGATGTGCGTCCAGGTTTTGCCGCCATCCACGGATTTGTACATTCCGTCGCCGTAGGTAATGTCTCCGCGAAAACAAGGCTCTCCCGTGCCGACATAAATGATGTTGGGATCGGAAGGCGCGATGGCAATCGCGCCGATCGAGGCGACCGGTTCGTGGTCGAACAAAGGCGTCCAGTTGCCACCAGCGTCGGTCGTTTTCCAGACACCGCCAGCAGCAGCGCCGAAATAAAAGACGTAGGGATTGCCGGGAATGCCGAGGACCGCTTCGACGCGCCCGCCGCGAAAAGGCCCGACCAGGCGATAAGTCATGCCCGACAGGGAATTCTTATCGAGCGTTTGCGCGGACGCAGGGTGGATAGAAATGAGGACTGTGAAAACAAGCAATACAATGATGGCTCGAAGATACGCAACATTGTGGCGCATTTCGGAGACGCCTCCTTTGGATAGAAGGCGGGATTGTATCGCTGAATTCGCGCAACGGCGAAAAATCTGTGCAAATAGTCCAGAAGTCCTGGCTCAGATTGCCGCTTGCGCGCCCTCTGCCGCAGATTCGCTCGCTTCATTTGTGATCCAAGTTTGCGGAGCGGGTTCGACCAAACTGCGAACGACGAGCGGCAGATCATAGCGTGCCGCGGCTTCGAGCGCTTGCGTCTGCACGAGATCGCATCCGGCATGGGCCATGCTGAGAGCCTGCGAGAAGGAGAGAGACGAAAGATGCCGGGCGTGCGCGTTCAAATGCGGATCATCAGAAAAATAGCCGGGCACGTCCTTGATAAGTTCGCATCGAGAGGCGCTGAGGCCAGCGGCAAGAAGGACAGCGGTCAAATCGGAGCCGCCTCGACCAAGGCTCACGATGACGCTTGAACGATCCGAGGCGAGAAATCCAGGCACGACGACCGCGCGATGATTTCGAAGAGTTGCATGGATTGCCGCCGGATCGAAATCCGCATTTGCCGCGCTGGCGCCGCGTTCGGAGAGGCGCAAGCCAGTCTGGTGCACATTCAATGGCGACGCGGCAATTCCCAGGGCCTGCAAATGCAAGGCGAGGAGCGCGACGGAGTGCAGTTCGCCGGTTGACCACAGCAAATCGAGCGCGGCGGGATTGGGTTCGGAGACAATCGCCTGCGCTTCCTGCAACAAGAAATCTGTGATGCCGTTTCGCGCGGATACGACGACGACCAATTTTTCTCTGGATGCAGCGGCCAGCCTGTGAGCCACAAATTCCGCAGCGCGACGATACGAAGCTGCGTCTTTGAAGATTGAACCACCGACTTTGATGACGGCGATATCTGTAGCTATCGGTTCCTGCGACACTGAAGATTCTCCTATGCCATAAATTGGTAATTTCGGGCGCGGGCTGACGGCATTGCCAGCCGACCCAGTGAAGTCACCTGCGCATCGCCCCAAAGGAACGAGGCGAAAATACGAGTGACCTGCCACAGGCGGGATAGACAGATCGCCTGCGAACTAAATTAGTTGAGAGCCAGAATCTTCAAGCGATCAGGAATCGATTGCCGAGGATCTTATCGCTCCCCATCGGGCAGGAATTAGCACCTTGGCAATTGCGCCAGGTTGCTGTGGCTTCGTTGGGCCTGTCCCCTCAGCCACTCTTGATAAGCGCTGCCGTTAAGACAGCACAGAAAAGATATATGGAGAACTCCGGGTGTGTCAAGGGTCGGCAATGAGTCAGTTTGAATTTTGATTTTTTGGGTCACGACCAAGAAAATTCGGACGGGCCGCGACTGAAGGATTGATGCGAAAAAAATGGAAGAGCCAAAGTACGAAAAACGCGCCGCTCAGGCGAGAGCCGCATTTGAGCGGCTCGTTCGCCGGAGCGTAATATCGAGTTTCCAGTGGGGCGCGAGAATCTGAACTCGAAACACTGATTCCTTTATCGGGTGCGCTTTTTCGCTCTCTTTGCTCCTTTGGCAGAGGATTTCTTCGGGGGAGCTTGCGTGATCATCTGTTTCAGCATCTGGCGCATGTGGTCATTGTGACCGGGCGCTCTGCGTTCGCGCCAAGCTTCAAAGCGCGCGACGTGCTGCTCGAGTTTTTCATACGCGTGAGGATTCTTCATCCTCTCTCTCACAGCACCGGCAATCGGCTTCAGACGATCCCAGACGATCCACTGCTCGCCTGTATTTTCGAAGAAAAATTCCTCGTCGATGAGTCCGCGGCTAACGATATTTGCGACCATTTCCCAGTAGCTCGTGACCATGCGCATCGAAGCATTGGCCTCGGTTCCGGGAGGAGCAATTTTCGCCACATCTTCGGCGCTGGATGGATGAAAATTCGCCAGAAACCACGCGCGAGCCTCGCGCAAACGCGGTTCGCGACGCAATTCGTATAACCGCAGCAACAAATCGACCTGTTCATGTGTGACGGTGCTCATTACTGTCCTCCCTGGGATTTTCCGCTTGTTTGCGGAGAAATTGCCGATGGGCCTTCCGGGCCGGAAAGAACAACACGATTGGCGCTGACTAATTTGATCCCGGCGCGTTCAACTTCGAGCAGGATTCTGCGGCGAAGTTCACGCGCGACGTCGTCATTGCGCGTAGGAGCGCTGCGGAATTGAACGCGAAGCGTCGTGCCGGTGAGCGCGAGCGATTCGACGCCGAGGACGTTGGGTCCATCGATCAGAAGAGGCGACCAGGCGGGGTCGTCGCGAAGTTCCTTGGCGCATTTTTCGAGCACGGCCAGAGCTTGCGGAACGCCGACTTCACTGGGAATCGTGACGTCGAGGAAATATTGCGACCAGTCGCGGCTCAGATTTGCGACCTGGCCGACGAGGCCATTGGGAACCGTGACAATCGCGCCTTGCGAGTTGCGCAGAACGGTGCGCCGAAGCGTGATGTGTTCGACGCGGCCCGTTTCGCCATTGAGCTTGATGATGTCGCCGACGCCATACTGATCCTCGAAGATGACGAAAAAGCCATTGATGATGTCGCGAACGAGATATTGCCCGCCGAAGCCGAGCGCCAAGCTGAAAAGACCCGCCGCTGCTGCCACAGGCGTGATGTCAAAGCCGAACTCCGGCAAGATCATCAGGATGGCGACGAGCACGATGATGACAACGCCAACGCTATAGAGCACACCAGCCATGGTGCGTGTCTGATCCTCGCGGGCCTGCGCGACGCGAGTCTGCACGGTCGCTTTGACGATCATGTGCGAGGTTAGCGTGCGCCAAACGAGGATGGAAATGGCGGCAGCGGCCACGTCGAACAACACGCGCGGCGCGCGCTGCTTGATCACGTCGAGCCAGGCATCATTGAGCAGAGTCATATATAATCGCGGAAGCATCAGATTATATCATCGCTGCCGGAACGGCATCCGGCGGATTGTTTGCAGGGAGGTACGGTACATGGATCATCAGAGACGCTTTTTTTTGACCGCTGTGATTCCAAGCGCGATGTTCGCGGGCGCGACTTTGCTGACGACGCAGCTCGCCGGAGGGCAGAGCGGCCATCCGGTGCCGACGGATCCGCGCACTTTGCCGCAGCCAGGTCAGCCGGAAACTGCCCCCGGCGAACCGCCGCCTCGTATGAAGGCGATTCTGGAGGAGAATCAGAAGGAAATTAAGAAGGACGTCGACCAACTTTTCTCGCTGGCGCAGGATTTGAAGACGCAAACAGAGAAAATCGACTCCTCGCAGGTACTTTCCGTGGCTTTTATCAACAAGACGGAGCAAATCGAAAAGCTCGCGAAAAGAATCAACGATTTGGCTCGTTCGTAAGCGCAGCACAAGGCAGTGTGGCTGTTTTATTTTGTAGCGTGAAGGTTGCGCGATAGAATGAAATTAGCAGACGACGTTGGTTCTTGTTGTGACGTTACGCGCCCGTAGCTCAGCGGATTAGAGCACTAGCCTCCGGAGCTAGGGGTCGGGGGTTCGAATCCCTCCGGGCGCGCCAGTTTCAATGGGTCTAGTTCGGGACATGGGTAACACAACCTACGCCAAAATGAGCTTTTAGCAGGGACGCCCATCGATTGCGTCCCGCTCCCTCCGCAGTTACAATCCCTGCGCTCGCTGTCAACGCACCTTTCCGGAGGAAAATGCCGATGCACCGTTCGCCGATCACTGACCGTTTAAAGGACCAGATGCGTACCGCCCCCGCAAAATTCGCCGCGCACATTATTACTCTCTGCGCGGCGCTCGCGATTTGCGCTGCATCTGTTTCCACTATGCCGCGTCCGCAATCCGGCGGCGCGATGGCGCGCATCAGCTTCGGCTCAGACCTCAGCTCCACCCCGCTCGACGGTCGCGTTTACGTGGTCTTTTCCGTCAAGCAAGATAGTCCGCGCATGGACGTCGGCGAAAGGGAAGTCCAATCCGCGCAGGTTTTTGGCGTAGACATTGACGGCCTCGCGCCGGGACAGCCCGCTACGATTCCGCTCGACGCCATCGGCTATCCTGCGCGCACTCTTGCCGATATTCCTCCCGGCGATTACTGGGTGCAGGGCGTTTTGAACAAATACACCACGTTCCACCGCTCCGACGGCCACACGGTGAAGCTCCCGATGGACGAAGGCGAAGGCCAACACTGGAATTCCAAGCCCGGAAATTTCTACAGCACGCCGGTGCGCATGCACATTGACGCGAATTCCTTCACCACCATCGACATTCATCTCGACAACGTCATTCCTCCAATTCAGCCGCCGGGGGACACCGAGTGGGTGAAGCATGTGCGCATTCAAAGCCAGGTGCTGACGAAGTTCTGGGGCCGTCCGATGTATCTCGGCGCCATCATCGTGCTGCCCGAAGGATGGGCCACGCATCCCAACGCGCGTTATCCGCTGCTTGTTAACCACGGGCATTTCCAGGCCGATTATTATCGCTTCGCGACGCAGCCCCCGCCGGCGAACGGCAACCCGGCGCAGCAGGAAGCCCAGCAAGCTCGCTATCAGTTCTATCAGGATTGGACCACCGGCAAACTGCCGCGCATGATTTTGCTGATCATTCAGCACGCGAATCCCTACTACGACGATTCCTACGCCGTCGATTCCGCGAACGTCGGCCCGTACGGCACAGCCATCAACAGGGAACTGATTCCCTACATCGAAAAACAATTTCATGGCATCGGCCAGGGATGGGCGCGCGCGGTTTTCGGCGGCTCAACCGGCGGCTGGGAAACGCTGGCCACGCAAATTTTCTATCCCGACGATTACAACGGCGCGTGGGGCGCCTGTCCCGACCCGGTAGATTTTCATGCCTATCAGCTCGTGAATATTTATGACGATGCGAACGCCTATTGGACCATCGGTCCGTTTGGACGCATCGCGCAAGGAGAAATGCGCCTACCGAATGGCATTGTGGAGGCCACTACGGAAGGTTCCAATCGCTGGGAGAATACCTTGGGCTCGCACGGCCGCAGCGGCGAGCAGTGGGGCATCTGGCAGGCGGTCTTCGGTCCCGTCGGCGATGACGGCTATCCAAAACCGATTTGGGATCCCGTCACCGGGGTGATTGATAAGGACGTCGCAGAATACTGGCGGCAGCACTACGACCTGACGGCCATCATGATGCGCGACTGGAGCACGCTGGGGCCGAAGCTCGTCGGCAAATTGCACGTGCCCGTCGGCACTGGCGACACATTTTATTTGAACAATGCCGTGCGTCTGATGCAAACCGCCATGGAGAAAACCCAGAACCCGCACTACGTCGCCGATTTTGATTTCGGCATTGACCAGCCGCATTGCTACACCGGCCCGCCGGGAGACACCACGCGGCACGGCGGGCTCACGTTCACGCGGCGCGTCCTGCAAGCTGCCGAAGAGCAAATGTTGAGGACCGCGCCACCCGGCGCCGACACAACTAGCTGGCGGTACTAGCGCGTCCACCTGGGAGTAGTAGGAAGGAAAATCCGCGCAAGACTGGCACGGAATTTGCTAAAAAGCCCTAGTATTGTCCGCATGGGCGCGCCACTCTAATCATTGCTGCGGCTGTCTAATCTGGCTCTTGCGTCACGATGTGAACGTCGACGGCGGGGGCGGCGCGAAGGAAGCGATTAATGGCGGTCATGTAGAGCAATTTGCGCCAGCCTTCGACTGCAGAACGGCCGAAGATGACCTGTGTGATGTGTTTGTCCCGAACGAAATTGGCGACGGAAATGGCGATACTGTCACCCTTGACGCGAACGACCTTGGCGCCGAGACTTTCCGCAAATTGCAGGTTTGCGTCGCGCGTTTTCTCCTTTGTGGCGTCCTT
>JASHRL010000094.1 GCA_030037355.1 Candidatus Acidiferrales bacterium
GGAGGTCGGCGGGAGAGGTGTCGAGGGAAGCAAGCCGGCCCAGCCCTCAATCCCCTAAAGGGATCCTCGGCTTGCTTTCCCCCTACGCAGAAGAGATAGGCACGCGGGAAGCCATTCGTAAGGCATTTGATTTCAACGAATTAGTGATTTGAAGGCGAGTAAAAATCTCCAGTGCCCAGTAAAAACTCCCCGCGACGGGCGACTCGGTCCGAACGGATAGTCCGAAGGGAGCCGGGGCCGTGCGTCACGAGCAGGAAAATTCAAATTACCCCACCGCGTACATGCTGCGTTCTTGACCCGCGCACGGATGGCTTGCTATGTTGGTAGATTAAGCTGGGCGAATTCTACGCATAGGGTGACGGACGCGCCTGTGCGGAACTGGTCCAGCCACATACTCTATGGGATTGCAGAAAATCGTCGTTCGCGGCGCGCGGCAACACAATCTGAAAAACATCAGCCTAGAGATTCCGCGAAACACGCTGACGGTTATCACGGGCCTTTCCGGCTCGGGGAAATCGTCGCTGGCGTTTGACACGCTGTACGCGGAAGGGCAGCGGAGGTACGTCGAATCGCTTTCCGCGTACGCGCGGCAATTCCTCGACCAGATGGAGCGGCCGGAAGTGGATTCGGTCGAGGGGCTTTCGCCGGCGATTGCCATCGAGCAGAAGACGACGACGCGATCGCCGCGGTCGACGGTCGGGACGATCACGGAAATCTACGATTACCTGCGCGTGATTTATAGCTCGATCGGGACGCCGCACTGCCCGAATTGCGGCAAGCCCATCACGCGGCAGTCGACGGAGCAAATTGTGCAGTC
Source organism: Candidatus Acidiferrales bacterium (assembly GCA_030037355.1). GTDB lineage: Bacteria > Acidobacteriota > Terriglobia > Acidiferrales > UBA7541 > DAHUXN01. The sequence continues at coordinate 818 of JASHRL010000094.1, forward strand.
GGTGCTGGCGCTGAAGCCGGACGAGCGGATCATGGTGCTCGCGCCGGTGGTGCGCGGGCGCAAGGGTGAATACAAGAAGGAATTCGAGAAATTCGCGAAAGCGGGATTCACGCGCGCGCGCGTCGATGGAGATTTGGTCAATCTGGACGATCCGCCGGCGCTTGACCGGCGGCGGAATCACACGATCGAAATCGTTGTCGACCGACTGCTGATCAAAGAAGGCATTGCGAAGCGGCTGGAGCAGTCGATTGAGACGGCGACGAAGCTGACTTCGGGGCTGGTGACGATCGCGGTGGTCGGCGGCGAAGAGCACATGTATTCGGAGAAGCTGGCGTGCGCCGATTGCGGAATTTCCGTGCCGGAGATCGAGCCGCGGTCGTTCAGCTTCAATTCGCCCTACGGCGCGTGCCCGGAATGCCATGGGCTCGGCGCGAAATTCAATTTCGACCCGGGGAAAATCATCGTGGACTGGTCGAAGCCGCTCTTCGAAGGCGGACTCGGGCCCGGCGCAGGCTCCGCGTATTTGCAGCGCACGCTGAAGATTGCCGCGCTGGCGCACAAGTTTGATTTAGGCACTCCCTTCGAGAAACTTTCGCGCAAGGCGCAGAACCTGATTCTCTACGGCAATCATGAGGAAGGGCGCGCGGCGAAAGGACTGAATTTTCAAGGCGTTGTCGATTTCCTGGAGAGCAGCCTGGAAGATTCGACTTCCGACGAATACCGGGAATGGCTGACGCAATATATGTCGCCGACGGCTTGCGCAGCGTGCGGGCAAAAACGGCTGCGGCCGGAAAGTTTAGCGGTGAAAGTCGGGGCATCTTCGATCGCGGATTTCACGGCGCTTTCGCTGGCGGCAGCGCGCCAGGCGGTGGACAAGATCCTGCCCGGGCTGACGCAGCGGCAACTGGCTATCGCCGGACGGCCTCTCCGTGAAGTGGCCGAGCGCATCGATTTTCTGCTTGCTGTGGGACTGGGTTACCTGACGCTGGACCGTTCGGCAGCGACGCTTTCGGGCGGCGAAGCGCAGCGCATTCGGCTGGCGACGCAAATCGGCTCGCGACTGCGCGGCGTTATGTATGTGCTGGACGAGCCGTCGATCGGATTGCACGCGCGCGACAACGGGCGGCTGCTGGGCACGCTTGAAACGCTGCGCGACCTGGGCAACACGGTGCTTGTCGTGGAGCATGACGAGGAGACGATTCGGCGAGCGAATTACGTGGTGGATCTCGGACCCGGCGCAGGGAAGACCGGGGGACATTTGGTCGCAAGCGGCGCGCCGGCGGAAATAGCGGCGAATGCGAATTCGCTGACGGGACGATACCTCGCGGGCGAGCTGAAAATTCCTGTCCCGGAACAGCGACGGAAGGCGAACGGGAAATCGCTGCGCATCGTGGGAGCGCAGGCGAATAATTTGAAGAACCTCGACGTGGAATTTCCGCTCGGGCTGCTGACAGTGATCACCGGAGTTTCGGGTTCGGGCAAATCGACGCTCGTGAACGACATTCTCTACCGCGCGCTGGCGCAGAAACTCTATCACTCGACGGAAGCGCCGGGGATGCACCGCGCGATTCTGGGCCTCGAGCATCTCGACAAAGTGATCGAGATCGATCAGGCGCCGATTGGACGCACGCCGCGGTCGAATCCGGCGACGTACACGGGAGTTTTCACGCCGATTCGCGAGCTGTTTGCGATGCTGCCGGAGTCGCGCGAACGCGGCTACCGGCCGGGGCGGTTCAGCTTCAACGTGAAAGGCGGACGCTGCGAAGCGTGCCAGGGCGACGGCCTGCGGCGCATCGAAATGAATTTTTTGCCGGATGTTTACGTGCTGTGCGAAGTCTGCCGCGGGAAACGCTACAACGCGGAGACGCTTTCGGTGCGGTACAAGGGCTATTCGATTTCGGATTTGCTGGAAATGCCCATCGAGGACGCGCTGCCGGTGCTCGAAAATATTCCGCAGATCAAGCAGAAGCTCGGGACGATGGTGGATGTGGGACTCGGTTACGTGCAACTGGGGCAATCGGCGACGACGCTTTCCGGCGGCGAAGCGCAGCGCACGAAGCTCGCGCGCGAACTTTCGCGGCGGCAGACGGGCCGGACGCTCTACATTCTTGACGAGCCGACCACGGGACTGCACTTCGATGACGTGAAGAAGCTGCTCGACGTGCTGAAGCGGCTGGTGGATTTGGGGAACACGATCATCATCATCGAGCACAATTTGGACGTCATCAAACAGGCGGACTGGATTATCGATCTCGGCCCCGAAGGCGGCGAAGGCGGCGGGCATATCGTCGCGCAAGGAACGCCGGAGCAAGTTGCGCGCAATAAAAAATCGTATACGGGTGCCGCCCTCGCTCCCTCCCTCGCCAACGGTAACTCCCATGCTCCCGCAAAATAGCCCGACCCTTGACCACTGCCCCGCGCTGCGCTTAACTAAACGTCGTGGTAAGAAACCAATCATGAAATTCATCGATGCACATCTTTGCAAGCCGGCACTCGTTTGCTTCACATTGCTTTTGTTCACCATTCCCGCTTTTGGATTTTGTACTGAGCCAGAGCCGACCGTAGCCTGCGAATTTTTGAATAGCGATGCCGTCTTTATCGGTAAAGTTATTTCGACACAGACAACCCCTGCGCAAGAACCTTGGTTTGACGAAGGCTGGGCCTACGAAATGAGTGTACAAAAAATGTATCGGGGCCCCGATGGCAAAACAATCAAAGTCTTTACAGAGAATGCCAGTGAGCGATTCCCGCTTAAAACAGGGCGAGAATACGTCCTGTTTGCAACGAAGATCGAAGGGCGTCGTCTTGAGATATTTGACTGCGGCAACTCAGCATTGCTTTCAGACGCTGGTAAAATAATAAAGGAGTTAGACAAGCTCAAAATCCCCGAAGACGCAGAGATCGAGGGTCGCGTAGGCATCCCCAATAGTGAAACTCAAGTCAGAGGCGCCCATATAGTCATCCGTGGTGAGGGCAAGACTTACACCGCAATCAGCGACAGCAATGGCTGGTTTCATTTGCATCTACCACCAGGCAGATATTCAGCCAATGTTCAGCCCATTGCTCATTGGAATATCAGCCCTTTCGATCTCAGCACCGACAACCCGAAAGATTTCGTAGCGAGCAAGGGCCACTGTTCAGGCTTGCAGTTTTGGGCTGATCCCAAGTAGATGTACTGAGTTCGTACTTCTACGAACGCAGTTGGCGCAAAGCCACGACAAGCCTATAATCCCTTTATGAAGAATCTCACACTTCCTATCGTCATCGAAGCTGACTCGGACGGTTACTTCGTTTCTTGTCCGGCGTTGCAGGGCTGCTACAGCCAGGGAGATACCTACGAGCAAGCGATTGAAAACATTAAGGACGCAATCCGTCTGCACATTGAAGACCGCCTCGCCGACGGCGAAGAAATCCCTACGCACGTTTCAGTGAGTCTTTCCACAGTTGAAGTCGCTGTCTGATGCCAAAGCTTCCCCGCCTTACAGCCAGAGAAATCATCGTTGTGCTCGAAAAGTCCGGGTTCTCACTCGCACGACAGAGCGGTAGCCACATGATTTACAAGAATTCTGCCGGCAAACGAGTGACGGTTCCTTTTCACAGCGCAAAGACGCTCCACCCGAAGATATTGAAGAGCATCTTGCGCGACGCAGATTTGAATTCAGAAGATCTGGAAAGACTGCTGTGAAATGCGAGACTGCGAGTGAAGTAAGAATGGCGAACCGCGAAATCAATCGAGAACGAATCAAGGAAGTGGAACGAATCATACGGCCGCACGTTCGGCGGACGCCGGTGATTGAAGTGGCGGGCGCGGACCTGGGATTGGATGGCGTCGCGGTCGTGTTCAAGCTGGAATTGTTTCAGCACGCTGGCTCGTTCAAGGCGCGCGGCGCGTTTGCAAATCTACTGACACGCACGGTGCCGCCCGCAGGGGTTGTTGCGGCATCGGGCGGAAATCACGGCGCGGCTGTGGCGTTTGCGGCGATGAAGCTCGGCAAGCCAGCGCGGATCTTTGTGCCGAAAGTCGCGTCGCCGGAAAAGATCGAGCGGATTCGCGGCTACGGCGCAGAACTCGTGATTACCGGCGAACGTTATGCCGATGCGCTCGAGGCGAGCGAGAAATGGGCCGCAGAATCCGGCGCGTTGCGGGTACATGCCTACGATCAAGTGGAGACGCTGCTCGGGCAGGGAAGCACGGGACTGGAGTTCGAAGAGCAGGATCCGAAACTCGATACACTGCTCGTTGCCGTAGGCGGCGGAGGGCTCATCGGCGGGGTGGCGGCGTGGTATGCGAAGCGCGTGAAAGTTGTGGGCGTCGAGCCAGAGAAGGCTCCGACGCTGACGAATGCGCTGCGCGCCGGGCAGCCCGTCGACAGCGAAGCGGGAGGAATCGCGGCGGATTCGCTGGCGCCGAAACGCGTGGGGCAAATTATGTTCCCGATTGCGCAAGAGCTGGTGGAGCGCGTTGTACTTGTTTCCGACGAGGATATTTTGCGCGCGCAGGAAATGCTCTGGAGGGTGCTGCGGGTTGTCGCGGAGCCGGGAGGCGCAGCGGCTTTTGCGGCGCTGCTATCGCGGCGATACGAAGCTCGGGCTGGGGAACGCGTGGGAGTTCTCGTCTGCGGAGGAAACACAGCGGCTGTGGATTTCACTCGCGCACATGGCGCCACACGGGGAAAGTAGACTGGCGCGCCAGCCTTCTTCGGGAATTTTCCCCTCAGAGTGTTAGTTCAATCCGACGGACGTCCTGTTTTTCCAGCCGCATCGAGCATTTTATTCATGCGCTCGAGCTGCGCGGGATCCGGATTCGGTTGGCGAGTGGTGAAGACGAGCCGATGTCCGGCAGGATCGGTGACACGGAGATCTCGAGTGTTCCAGGGCGTGTCGATGGGGCCTTCAATCGCTGAGACGCCGAGACCTGCAGCGGCGCGAGCGCGGATGGCGAGTTCATCGATATCCTCGGCCTGAAAACTCAGCGTCATGCTCGCCGGAGCTTGATTTGCCGTGTTCGAGATTATGGGGACAAGCAAGAGGTCCTGATATTTTGCGCGGCGCAAGTGGACGAGGCTGGGTTGACCACCGACGGCGGGACCCTGGAACATGGCGCGAAAGCCGAGGGCTTCCTCATACCATTTGGCGACCGCCGCCACTTCGGCGACGGAAAGCGTCGCGAACATAGGCATGGGATAGACTTCAAATCCATTGAATTCACCGAGCGCGACAGGCTCTCCTTGCGCGTCCACGGCGCGCATTGCGTTCAAATTGGTTTGTTTGAGGGGCATGATGTCCTCGAAGGAATTCGCGTTCGGATTATCAGGTTCAGGAGCGAGGCAGTGCAAGCGTTTTCGGGCTGCGACAATGGCTCAGTTTGAATTTTGATTCATTCCATGCTGTGCTGCGAAAGAATCAGGAATTTTTCTTCAGCTCGGCGAGGACCAGTTTGGCGACTTCCTTGAGCGTGTCAAAGATGCCCTTTCCTTCAATGGCCACGGCTTCGATGACCGGCTCACCTTTTATCTGGAGTTGCTTGGTCAATTCAGGCAGAGGCATGGCATTGGGAAGGTCGCGCTTATTGAGCTGCAGAGCGTAGGGGATGGTGTCGAAGTTGAGGTTGTGATCTTTCAGATGTTCTTTGAGGTTATCGATGGTCTCGAGGTTAGCGTCGAGGCGCTCTTCTTGCGAATCCGCGACAAAGACCACGCCGTCGGCCCCTTTTAGAATCAGGCGACGGCTGGCTTCATAGAAGACCTGTCCGGGGACGGTGTAGAGATGAAAGCGCGTGCGGAAGCCGCGAACGGTGCCGAGATCGAGCGGAAGGAAATCGAAGAACAGGGTGCGGTCGGTTTCCGTGGCGAGCGAAACCATTTTTCCCTTTTGATTTGTGCCCGTATGGTCGTAGATCCACTGGAGATTGGCGGTCTTCCCCCCAAGGCCAGGGCCATAATAGACGAGCTTACAGTTGATTTCCCGAGCGGGAAAATTTATGAACGGCACATGTCCCTCAGAGTTTTTTTCCCCCGCCTACTTATAGCATAGGGAAGTCAAGCAGGCCATCTTGCGTCTTAATCATTGATTCTGAACAGGCAACGAACCCCTCTTGAGATTAATTCTACCAATTTCGGGAGAAGCGAACGATATGAGTGTGCCGTAAGAGCAATGTTCCACGTGGAAATGAGGAGCGAAGGTTAAACTTTCGTTGAATTTGGACGAAATCAGGTGGGTTGACGCCAGAAAAAGTCACTGCTATTGTATGTCTATCATGGCGAAATCGAGCGGCAGGGCAAAGGGACGGGGCACGCGGACGTCATCGGTGCGCCGAGGTTCGCGCAAAACGATAAAATCAAAAGACTTACAGCAAAAGCGGCACGCCAGCCCCATCCGCGACTCTAATGACCAGGCGACGCAGCAGCAGCTCAAGGCCTACGAAGAGGGTGTGAAGCAATTCCAGCAACAGAAATTCGCCCGGGCGAAGCAGGCTCTCGAGCGAGTGCTGGAAGGGCCGAACAAGGAACTTGCGGATCGTGCGCGCGTGCACCTGCGAATTTCGGACCAGCGCCTGACGCGTGTTTCTGAGCCGGTGCTCAAGGGAGCCGAGGATCATTACAATCAGGGCATTGCCATGATGAATCTGGCTCGGTGGGATGATGCGCGTGAGCATCTGGACCGCGCACGCAAGGCGGCGCCGAAAGCCGATCACATTGTTTACGCCATGGCAGCTCTGGACTGCTTGACCGGCGAAGCGGATTCGTCGATGGAGAATTTGAAGATCGCGATTCAGTTGCGGCCGGAAAATCGCTACCGGGCACGCAACGACGAAGACTTTGCATTCTTACAGGAAGACCCACGTTTCACAGAACTTCTCTACCCGGAGCGCGAAGGCTCTGGCGGTTAGTTCTTTCTTGTCCATTGCGAAGGCCCAAACACACTCGTCGGGCATCCATCCGCATTGTCGCACTGGGCGGAGGCACGGGTCTCTCGATGCTGCTACGCAGCCTGAAAGAGCACATCGCGAGTTCGCGGCAAAATGGCGCTTCGCGGCCCATCTCCGATATTGCGGCCATCGTTACAGTGACCGATGACGGAGGAAGCTCCGGGCGGCTGAGACGCGAATACTCCATTTTGCCGCCGGGCGATATTCGCAACTGCATGGTGGCGCTCTCGCGCGATGAAGCGCTGATGGGGAAACTGTTTCAGTATCGTTTTCCATCCGGGCGAGGGCACGGGCTCGCGGGACACAGCTTCGGCAATCTTTTCCTCGCGGCGCTAACCAATGTCACCGGCGATTTTCCTGAAGCCGTCCGGTTGTCCTCGAAAGTGCTGGCGATTCGCGGAAGAATTTTTCCCTCGACGCCTGCGAACGTGACGCTGGAAGCAGAGCTGGAAGGCGGAAAAATCGTCTCGGGAGAAACGAACATTTCGCGTTCGCAGCGGAGAATTCGGCGCGTGCGATTGGTCCCTCGAAATGCGGGCCCGTTGCCGGAGGCTCTGGATGCCATTCGCGAAGCCGATTTGATACTGCTTGGCCCGGGCTCGCTCTATACGAGCATTATTCCGAACCTGCTTGTGCGCGGCGTGGCGCACGCCATCCGGCGATCACGCGCCAAATGCATCTATATCGCGAACTTGATGACGCAGCCGGGGGAGACGGACGGCTACTCGGTGGCGGACCATGTCCGCGCGATCTACGAGCATGCGCACGAACGGTTGTTCGACTACGTTGTCGTGAATCGTGCCGCAGCGACTTCGCGAATTTTGCACCGCTATGGCGTGAGTGGAGCGAGGCCCGTCGCAGCGTCACTCGAGGAGCTGCGGCGTATGGGGCTGAAGTGCATCACCGGAGATCTGCTGCAACAGGATGGCGTCGCGCGGCACGATCCCAAGCGACTCGCGCAGTTGCTGCTGCGGCATTTTGTGCAGAGGAATGCAGCGTAGGCTGCGGGCGTTGGTTTGGCGGACGCCTAATTTTCAGTCCTGCCGATTCCCCTTTGACTGTGTATCCCCTGAGCACGCACTGCCTTGCATGCCGAGGGCACAGCTTCGTATACTGGCCAGCGCTGCCCTGGCAGCCCCGGAGCCGGCCTAAGCGCAACGAGAGAGTTTCCGCCGCACGGAACCGCCAGCGTCATCATCCAAATTTCATTTTGTCGAGGAGAGCGTTTGCATGGCCACAATGTCGATGGAGCATGAGCTGAATCCGTACGAAGCCGCTGAGGCGCGGTTTGAAGAAGCCGCCAAGAAGCTTGGATTGGCGCAAGACCTTTATCGCTATTTGAAATTTCCGAATAAGGAAATCACGGTTTACATTCCGGTGAAAATGGACGACGGACGCCTGGAAGTTTTCACCGGCTATCGCGTGCAGCATTCGCTGGTGCGCGGGCCGGGCAAGGGCGGCATTCGCTATGCGCCGAATGTGACGATCGACGAGGTGCGCGCGCTGGCGTCGTGGATGACGTGGAAGTGCGCGGTGGTCGACATTCCGTTTGGCGGCGCCAAGGGCGGAATCATTTGCGATCCGGATAAGATGTCGCCGCGCGAACTGGAAGGATTGACGCGCCGATATACAGCGGAGCTATCCGACTGGTTCGGTCCGGAGCGCGATGTTCCTGCGCCGGACGTGAACACAAATGCGCAGATCATGGCTTGGGTGATGGATACGTATTCCATGCACGTGAGGCACACGGTGACTGCTGTCGTCACAGGGAAGCCGCTTGAACTTGGCGGTTCGCTGGGGCGCCCTGAAGCGACCGGACGCGGCGTGATGATGGTGTGCGACAAAGCGACTACGAAGCTCGGAATGAGAAAGCAGGATTGCCGCGTGGTGATTCAAGGATTTGGCAACGTCGGCTCAATGGGTGCGAAGCTGATGCACGAAGCGGGATACAAGATCGTCGGACTGGCAGACGTGCACGGCGGGCTTTACAACGAGAAAGGTTTCGACCTGCCCAAGGTCGTGGACTGGGTTTATACGCAGCGCAAATCGCTGCCGGATTTCCCCGGCGGCGGCCAGAAAATGTCTTCGACCGATATTCTGTATCAACCGTGCGACATTCTCGTGCCTGCCGCTGTGGAAAATCAAATCACGAGCGAAAACGCCGGCCGCGTGCAAACGAAAATCCTCTGCGAAGGCGCGAATGGCCCCACGACTGTTCCCGCCGATGAGATTCTCGGCAAGAAGGGCGTCTTTATCATTCCCGACATTCTGGCGAATGCCGGCGGCGTGACCGTCAGCTACTTCGAATGGGTGCAGGACCGGCAGGGATTCTTCTGGCGCGAGCGCGAAGTAAATGAACGGCTCCAGGACGTGATGGACCGAAGCTTTGACGACGTGGTGCGTTATTCGGAGAAACACCAGGTGAACAATCGCATCGCCGCCTACATGCTGGCAATCGATCGCGTAGCCATTGCCCTGACGCACCGCGGAATTTACGCTTAAAACGCGATTTTACTGGACAAGCGGGATAGAATAGCGGGGCTCGCGCGGGGTGGGCCGCGCGCCGAAGAAGCTGTCGGGGGTCATCCAGAGCATGACTTCTGAATCTATCTCGCATGGGGCACTGAAAAGCGAGGCAGAACACCGCCACGATATTTGCATCGCAGGCCGCTGGCTGCACGAGCGCGGCTTTGTTGCTGCGACGGACGGCAACGTTTCCCTCCGTCTTGATCCGGACCGAGTCCTGACTTCACCGACCGGCGTTTGCAAGGGGACGATGTCGCCGGAAGATCTCGTCATCACGGACTTCGCCGGCAACAAGCTTTCCGGCAGGCGCAACCCATCGTCGGAATTGGCGATGCATCTGTTGATTTACCGTCTGCGCCCGGATGTGAACGCCGTGTGCCATGCGCATCCGCCGAGAGCGACGGGATATGCCGCGGCGGGCATTGCGCTGGATAAGGCGCTGCTCAGCGAAGCGATTCTGGGGCTTGGCTCGGTGCCGCTGGCGCAATATGGAACTCCCGGGACTCCCGAGCTGGCCGATTCGATCGAGCCGTTCGTGCAATCGCACGACGCGATCCTGATGGCGAATCACGGCGTTGTAACCTACGGGCCAGACCTGCTCACTGCTTACTATCGCATGGAGACGGTGGAGCATTTTGCGCACGTTTCCCTGGTGACGGAGTTGCTGCACAAGCAGGCGCTGCTGTCGCGCGAAGACGTGGACAAGCTGCTCGCCGCGCGCCCACGCTATGGGCTGGAAACGGCCGCCGCGGGCTGTCCCGTGACCGCAGATTCAGCGGAACCGGACCGCGTGACGCTCACGCGACGGGAGCTTGAAGCGCTTGTCGAGGAAGCTGTGCGCAGCGATCGCGTGCGGCACTAGACTCCAATCGGCGCTGACTGTCCTCTCAATTCAATGTACCCACGAAATCCAGAATTTCCGAGGTCAAGATGCGTTTTCGCGGGCGCGTTGACACTCCCCCGACACTAATCAATAATCGCTGGAGATGATTGGACAACTTCGCGGCGCGCTCGTGGACAAGCGGCCGAATCAAGTGATTATTGATGCCGGCGGCGTGGGCTATCAGGTGCAAATCCCGCTTTCGACCTTCGCGGGACTCGGCGCGCTGCACGCCGAAATCACGCTGCTGATTCACACGCATCTGCGTGAAGACCAGATTGCGTTGTACGGATTTTTGACGGCGCGGGAAAAGCAGCTTTTCGAGATGTTGATTTCGGCATCAGGCGTCGGGCCTAGCTTGGCGTTGAAAATTCTGTCGGGCATGGGCTTGGATGATTTGGTGCCTGCGATTCGCAAAGGCGACGTCGTGCGTTTGAAACAGATCCCCGGCGTCGGACAGAAGACGGCGGAGCGCATCATCCTGGAGCTGCGCGACAAGCTCGCGGCCGTGGAAGTTATCGAGGCCGGCAAACCTGGGACGCGCTCGCAGGTGGAGTCCGATGTTGCATCCGCTCTTGTAAATCTTGGGTATGAGGAGCGGTCGGTCGAGAAGACGCTGGAGCATGTGCGTGGAAATGCAGCGACGACTTTTGATGCGCTTCTTCGTGCTGCGTTGCAAAAACTCGGCGGAGCGGCGATTGAGAAAGGCGCTCGCGCCGCACGTGGCGACTAGAGGAATTGGCTGACGTTTTCGAAAGGCCAGTTCATTGAATCGAAACATGGTGGAATCAAAACATCGCGTTGTTTCCGGCCAGGCGTTCGATGAGGATGCGCGCCTTGATGCCAGTGTGCGCCCGAAGCGATTCGATGATTTTGTCGGACAGTCGCGCGTCAAGGAAAATCTGAAAATTGCGGTCGAAGCGGCGCGGAGCCGGGGCGAAGCGCTCGATCATGTTCTTCTCTACGGGCCGCCCGGGTTGGGCAAGACTACACTCGCGCAAATCCTCGCCAACGAAATGGGAGTGGGCATCAAGGTCAGTTCCGGGCCATTGCTCGAACACAAAGGCGACGTGACCGCTGTCTTGATGGCTCTTGGGTTGCGCGAAATGTTTTTCTTGGACGAGATTCACCGCTTGATTCCTGCGCTGGAAGAAATTCTTTATCCCGCGATGGAGGATTTTCGCATTGACTTGATCATCGGCCAGGGCGCGGGCGCGCGAATCCATCCGTGCCAGCTTCAGAAGTTCACTCTGGTTGGCGCGACGACGCGTGCAGGGCTGATTATGGCTCCGATGCGTTCGCGGTTCGGGATTGTTCACCGGCTGGATTTTTACACGCCGGCAGATTTACTCGAAATTGTTGGACGCTCGGCGAAGATTCTGGGAATTGCCATGGACGATGCGGGCGCGGAAGAAATTGCGCGGCGCAGCCGCGGCACGCCGAGAGTTGCGAATCGGTTGTTGCGGCGGGTGCGGGATTTTGCGGAGGTGCGCGCGGGCGGAAAGATTACGCTGAGTGTTGCGAAGGAAGCGCTGCACATGCTGGGCGTGGATGATCACGGTCTCGACGAAATCGACCGTAACCTCCTGCTGGCGATCATCCAGAAATATGGCGGCGGACCGGTGGGACTGAACACGCTCGCTGCTTCACTGAGCGAAGAAGAAGATGCCATCGAGGAAATTTACGAGCCGTATCTGATGCAGCTTGGGTTGCTGGATCGCACGCAGCGCGGACGCGTGGCCACAGCGCTGGCTTACAAGCATTTCGGGATGGATGAACCGCGCAAGCAGCCGCAACTTTTCTAACGTAGCAAGCTCGCCAGAAACATGAAGACGGTGTATCTTTCGCTGGGTTCGAATCTTGGAGATCGCGAAGAGAGGCTGAGCGAAGCTATCCGTGGTCTCGAACGGCGCGGAGTTCGCGTAGCGCGGCGCTCATCGATCTATTCGACCGAACCCGTCGATGTGGAGACGCAGGGTTGGTTTCTGAATTGCGTCGTCGAAGGGGAAACGGATCTCATGCCCCGCCAGCTTCTCTCTGCGATACGCGAGATTGAGAATGAAATGGGCCGAAAGCGACTGGTACATCGCGGCCCGCGCGCGATTGACATAGATCTTCTGCTTTTTGGCTCCAGCGTCATCCATGCGAAGGATTTGGAAGTACCTCACCCGCGCATGGCGCAACGCCGATTCGTGCTGGCGCCACTGGCGGAAATTGCGCCCGCCGTTCGACATCCCATCGAGAACAAAACAATCGCTGAATTGCTTGCGGAAACTGCCGATCAAAGTGCGGTTCGCCGTTGTAAGGCAGGGGAACTGGGCGAGAAGGGGAGATAGCGCCTCAGCGTTTCGCGGGCGGCAATCTAAAGCACTTCGTGTTTCTTTTCTTCTTCCTGGCGTTTTTTGCGATCTTCTTCTTCCTGCTTTTCGAACTCCGCGATCTCT
>JASHRL010000095.1 GCA_030037355.1 Candidatus Acidiferrales bacterium
GCAGGTCGTCCGAGGCGCGCTGGATGTGCAGCACGATTCCGTAACCGTGCAGCTCCGTTGTTTGCGAGAGAGTTTTCAGTACCAGCAGATCGAGACTTCCCTGAAGATCGTTTTTCGCCATTTGGCGTTACCCCTAGACAACTCAGCCTGATCAGGATTACGCCTAGAATGCTAGGTATGTCAAGGGCATTCTGCGCGGCGATGGAGGGGAGATTAAAGATTCAGAACGGCGGAGACGAGATCAGGGTCTTCGGATTTGCGGACTTGGAAGCCGAAGTGATTGCCCAAGGCGCGCATGGCGGTGTTTTCGGGAAGAATATGGGCGACGATTTCGCGAAGGCCTTCGCAGCGGGCGACGTCAATCAGGCGCGCGAGAATTTCGGTTCCGAGGCCGAGATGCTGGCAGGCATCGCTCACGAGGACAGAAACTTCGCCATCTTGAGCGGCGCGGGATTTATTGAGGCGACCGACGGCGATGATTTCGCGCCCGGCAGTTTGCGGCGCGGCGCGCTCGGCGACGAGAGCGATTTCGCGGTCGTAGTCGATGAAGCATTTGCGGATGAGACGAGAGTGAGCGACGCGGGCGTTCAGATTTTCCATGTGAAAGTAACGGAGGTAGACGCTCTGGTTGGAAAGCGTCTCGTGGAATTTGACCATGAGCGGCTCGTCTTCGGGGCGAATCGGACGAATCAGAATTTCCTCACCATTTTTTAGCTTGGAGCGCGAAATGTACTGCGTGGGATAGGGACGAATCGCGGAATGAGGAAGGTTGTCGTCGGCGACTTCGGGGCCGTAGAGGACGATGCGCGCGTCGAGAGCGAGGAGACGCTCGGGCGAGGCGAGAAGCGGGTTGATGTCGATCTCCTTGATGCGCGGCTGTTCAACAACGAGCTGGCTGAAACGAACGAGGAGCTGCGCGAGAGCGGCGACGTCGATGGGAGCGCGGCCACGAACGCCCTTGAGCGCGGCGAAGATGCGCGTCTGCTCCATCAGGCGCTGAGCGAGAGTGGTATTGAGCGGCGGAAGCGCGAGGGCGCGGTCGCGATAGACTTCGACGAGCTGGCCGCCGGAACCGAAGAGAATCACGGGACCGAATTGGGCGTCGACGCTGCTGCCGAGGATGAGTTCGTAACCATCCAGATGCACCATGGGCTGAACGGTGACGCCGAGAAAAGCATCAGCGCCGGCTTTTGCGACGACAGAATCACGGATGGATTGAAATGCGGCACGAACGGCGGCGGAATCGCGAAGATCAAGCTTCACTCCACCGGCGTCGGTCTTATGCGTGACTGTTTCTGAGTGAACTTTTAGAACGACAGGAAAGCCAATTTCCTGCGCCAATGCGGCGGCTTCTCCTTCGGTGCGCGCGAGCTTGGTTTGAACTGTGGGGATGCCGTAAGCAACGAGCGCTTCTTTGGATTCAAGCTCGGTGAGAAGCGAACGGTTGCTGTTCGCTACCCTCCGCAAGACCTCCGCTACTTTTTTTCGGGCCGGTTCACCGTCTTCGGGTTCGTTGGCGACAGAGGGAGTTTCGTACAGGCCGCGAATGTTATACGTGTAGCGCCACATGTAATTGAAGGCGCGCGCGGCAGTATCGGGATAAGCGAACGTGGGAATTCCGGCGCTGGTGAGAATGGAGCGGCCTTCGGCAACGGCTTTGCCGCCCATCCAACTGGCGAGAACTGGTTTGCCGGCGCCCTGAGCGTATGGAGCGAGCTTTTCGGCCATGCGCGCGGGATCGGTCATTCCCTGCGGCGCGAGAATCGCGAGGAGACCGTCGCTATTGGGATCCTTTGCGGCGATTTCGAGAGTGCGCGCGAGGCGATCCGGTTCGGCGTCGCCGAGAATGTCGATGGGATTGTTGTGGCTCCAATGCGGCGGGAGAATTTTGTTGAAGGCGTCGAGGGAATCTTTGGATAACGGTGCGAGTTCGCCGCCTGTGGCGATCAGCGCGTCGGTGGCGAGCACGCCTGGGCCGCCGGCGTTGGTGACGATGGTGAGGCGCGGGCCGCGAGGACGAGGCTGCTTGCCCATGGCTTCGGCCATGTAAAAAAGATCGGAAATGCTCTGCACGCGCAAAACGCCGCTGCGGCGAAAAGCGGCGTCGAAAACTTCGTCGCTGCCGGTGAGCGCGCCAGTGTGCGAACTGGCGGCGTGCGATGCGGCTTCGGAGCGGCCGGCCTTGATGACGATGATTGGTTTGCTAAAGGCGACTTCGCGAGCAGCAGAGAGAAATGCGCGGGCGTCGCCGATGGATTCCATATAGAGAAGGATGCTTTGCGTTTGGGGATCTTCGCCGAGGTAGGAGATCAAATCGCCCCAACTGACGTCGACCATCGAGCCGGTGGAGACGATGGCGCTGAAGCCAACTTGCTCCTGCAAACTCCAATCGAGAATTGCGGTGAGCAGCGCGCCGCTTTGGCTGAGGAATGCAACATTTCCGGGATGAGGAGGGTCTTCGGCAAAAGTGGCATTGAGACCGATACGAGGATTCATGATGCCGAGGCAGTTTGGGCCGACGAGACGCATCGGGCCGCGGCGAAGCTTTTCCGCGATTTGGCGTTCGAGTTCCGCGCCTTTCGGGCCGAGCTCTTTGAATCCGGCAGAGATGACAACGCTGGAACGCACGCCGGCATCGACACATTCGCGAATGAGAGCGGGAACTGTCGGAGCAGGCGTGACGATAACCGCGAGGTCTACTTTGCCGGGAACTGCGGCGATATTCGGATAGCACGGAAGGCCGAGAATTTCGGTTCGATGAGGATTGACGGCATAAACTTTGCCGGGAAATTTGCCATTGCGAAGATTGGCGAGCACGGTGTGGCCGACGCTGCCTTCGCGGTCCGTGGCGCCGACGACAGCGACGGAATTCGGATTGAATAAACAGTCCAGCGGCGTGCGAGCACTCATCGCTTCTTCACTGCCTTCCGCTTTATGGGCAACTTCACGACCGCTGAATCTTATGGGAGTGCGCGGAGACTTGCACGTTCAGAAATCCGCCGGCGCCTAAAGGGCACTTCGAAACCACGGGGCGCTTCACCCCGCGGTCACCGGATGATCTCGACGGAGCAAGGAGCATGCAGCGCGACGGATTCAGAGACGCTGCCCATGAGGAGGCGGTCAATACCGCGCCAGCCGTGGGAACCGAGAACGATCAAGTCCGCGCTCCATTGCCGGGCCAGATCCAGTACGACATCGCGAGGATCACCCACTGGAGTTGCGTCGCCATCGGCGACTTTAATTTTGGCGGCTTCCAATATTTCGCGAGCTTCGGCGACAGCATCATGCGCGGACTTACGAGCCTGGTTCCAAACTTCGTCGAGGAGCCTTGCGGGGTAAATCGGCGAGGAGGACCAAGCAGCCAGTTCCCTGCCCACCGCGAGCAATTCGACGGAACTGATTATCTTCACCTCGCTGCCGACAGGCCAGGGACGACTCGCGACGGACTTCACAGCTGCCTGAGCACTGCCGGAGCCGTCGGTGGCAAGAATGATTTTCATGGCGTGTGCTGAGGGAAGAGGCTTATCTGCGTGGCGGCGGACGATCTCGACGGAACAAGGGGCGGTGCGGAGCATGGCTTGCGCGACGCTGCCGAGAAGGAAGCGCGCCATGGCACCCTGACCATGCGAGCCGGTCATAATCAAATCGGCGGCCCATTCCTTGGCATACTGCGCAACAGCTTTTCGCGGAAAACCGACGAGGACTTCGGTGCGGATTTCACGTCCCGGGCGGGACAGCCTTTCGGCGGCGTGCGCGACCAGGGATTCTCCGATGCGCTTGTCTTCTTCGACCAGCGTGGGGAATGCCGCCATGCCAGCGACATCCACGACGTGAACCACACAGAACTTTGTGGCCGGAGGCCACGGGCGGACCGCTGCCTCACAAATCACATCTTGCGAAGCGCGGGATGAGTCGATAGCCAGAAGGATTTTCATCTTCGCACCTCTCTGCGTGCCGAAATCGAGTTCTTCGCTTTCTTTGCCGAACTGATACCAAAAACAGTCTGGCAAACGGCGCACCGGGCGACAGTGATTGAGGTCACAAAGCTATGTGACGCCCATACAGGAGGTGTTGTAAATCGAAAGGCAGATGCGATTGCAGGTGGGATGAAATTTACGGAAAGTCAGAAATTCGCGGACTGCTCGAAATGAACCAAACGCAGGCCGGTCGGCTGGGGAGAATCCGCGGCGCTTTCCGGAGCAAAAGCCAGAAGCAAGCCCTGCGGAGACGTCCAGATGATGAAGGGAAGGTGAAGAGGAACCTTCAATTCGAATTTGTCCGCGCGCCACCTCTTGCCCGCTTGAGTTATTTCCTCCTGGCCGATGTATTTCAGATGGCCGTCCAAAGTCGAAACGTAAACGGGATTCTGTGCGTTCGGCTCTTCGACAGTGACCAATTGCACGGGAGTCAATTTGCCGGGAATTCTGACGGCATGGCGCGTGATGTTGCTCAAAGAAAATGCAGAGATCGGCCAGAGGAAGCCATAGGCGTCTCTCATCGGCATGTTCAAGTCGATGGCGTCCGCGGAATTTTTTGCGCCGGATGTGCAATCCAGTTTAAGGGGCAGAAACTCACAGGCGAGCGGGCCAGAGTCCTGGCGCCAGCGCAACTTTCTGAATTCTTTCACGCCCAATGCGCGAAAATCCGGCGCGAGATGAACGGAGAATGCGTTGCTGTGATCGAAGCCTTGCGGCGATTCGTACTTCCTGACTCCTTCGACTTCGAAGGTACCATCGGGGAGTTTCCAAAGCGTCCAGGATTCATGAAAGTTGTAGACATCAGGAGCGTAGGCGCCGATTCCGCCATCATCGCTGCTTTCCAAGGTTTGATACTCGCCCTGGGCGACCTGCACACGGTCACTGTCGTTCTGTGGATTTTGTTGCTGCGCGCGCGCAGGCGAGACAGTTGCTGTGCCGGCAGCAAACGCCACGCGGGAAGCGACGGGCGAAGGAACTCCCAAGACGAGCGACGCAGCAGCGACAAAGGCCAAGAATCTCGTCCATGAGGGCATGGCTAGGTTCCGACCGCCTATTGTACTTAGGAATGACAAGGATTATGTTTAGCACAAGATTTCAATGGTGTGCAGGAATGTTGGAGAGGTGTGACGTTTGTCACGCGCTGGGGTATCGCCAGTCACAGGAGGCCGATCCGCTCCGGCGGATACTTGGCAAGGCGGAGGTGGGCTATGAGGACGCACACTGTGGGTACGCGAGTCGAGCTGAAAAACATCCTGTTTCTGACGGATTTTTCGGAACCTTCCGAAGCGGCGCTGCCGTTTGCCATCAGTCTCGCGCGGGCGAATGACGCCAAGGTATTTGTGCTGCATGTGTTGCGGCCTGATCCGTTGCTCTATACGACGCCAGAAGCCGCTGTGAGAGCTCAGGAAACGCAGGAGGAAACGGCGAAACTGGAAATGCAGCGCATCGAAGCGCACCTTGCGGGGTTGCCACATGAAACGAATATGGAGTGGGGGACGGGAGTCTGGCATGTGATCGAGCGCACGATTCGCGAGAACAAGATCGATCTGCTGGTGGTGGGAACGCACGGGCGCACGGGCGCGCAGAGGCTGCTGCTCGGGTCGGTCGCAGAAGAGATCTTTCGGCGGTCGAACGTGCCGGTGCTTACGATTGGACCGAGCGTGCGGATTGGCGTGCACGGAGGCGCGCGATTCCATCGCGTTCTTTTCGCCACGGATTTTTCGAAACATTCTTTGGCCGCGTGGCCGTATGCGACGTCCATTGCACAAGAGAACGAAGCGCGCCTGATGCTGCTTCACGTCGTTCCTCTGGAAAATGCCAAGAACGAGCTGAAGCTCGGCGAAATGCCGGATGAAAATCCGGAGACCTCACTCCATAGACTTCTACCAAAAATAGAGGAGCTCGGGAGCCGGCCAGAAACGATCGTGGAGCAGGGCGACCCTGCAAAACGGATTCTGGCCGTCGCGAAAGAACGCGGCGCGGATTTGATCGTGATTGGCGTCCGGAACACGGCAAGCCATATGGGAGCGGCAACGCATATCGAACGAGCTACAGCGCATCGCGTGGTGGCGAATGCGCAATGCCCGGTGCTGACGGTGCGCGAGTAGAGACGATTCACAGCGCGGGGCTGGCGCGGGCGGGAGCGATTGAGCGGGAACTTATTCGATGCGGAGGGCGACGACGGGGTCGATACTCGAGGCCCTGCGCGCTGGAATATAGCCGGCGAACAAACC
>JASHRL010000096.1 GCA_030037355.1 Candidatus Acidiferrales bacterium
AAGCCGATGAAGTCTTCGAAGATATTTTTTTCTATCAGGGAAACACTCACCTTCCCATCGAACAGCATGCAGCAATCGCCATCAAAGATCCCGAAGGAAAGCTGACGATTTGGTCCAGCACGCAGACGCCGCATTATCTTCACCGCGCCCTCGCCAAAGTGCTCGAAATGCCTCCGGCCCACATTCGCGTGATCGCCACGCCCAATGGCGGTGGCTTCGGCGGCAAGAGTGATCCATTCCAGCATGAAATTGTCGTCGCTAAAGCAGCGCTAATGCTCGATCGGCCGGTGAAGATTTGCCTGACGCGCGAGGAAGTTTTTTACTGCCACCGCGGCCGCCATCCGGTGCTCATGAAATTCAAGACTGGCGTCAAAAAAGACGGCACGATCACCGGAATGCATCTCCAGACGCTCATCGATGGAGGCGCGTACGGTTCTTACGGAGTGGCCAGCACGTTTTACACCGGCGCTCTGCAGACGACGACGTATCGCATTCCACGGTATCGCTTTCAAGGCTGCCGCACATTCACGAACAAGCCGCCGTGCGGGCCCAAGCGCGGCCACGGCACTGTGCAGCCTCGCTTCGGACAGGAAGTTCAACTCGATAAAATCGCCGAAAAACTCCATGTCGATCCTGCAGAACTGCGGCTGCGTATCGTGCAGTCCTCCGACTCTGTGACCGCAAATTTTCTTCGCCTCGGAACTGTGAATCTCGCCGAATGCATCCGGCGCGTGACCAAGCTCTCCGGCTGGAATGAAAAATTCCGCAAGATGCCGGAAGGCCGCGGTGTCGGACTCGCTTGCTCCGCATATCTCACCGGAGCAGGGCTGCCG
Organism: Candidatus Acidiferrales bacterium; assembly: GCA_030037355.1. Taxonomy (GTDB): domain Bacteria; phylum Acidobacteriota; class Terriglobia; order Acidiferrales; family UBA7541; genus DAHUXN01. The sequence continues at coordinate 834 of JASHRL010000096.1, forward strand.
ATTTATTGGAACAAAATGCCGCACTCGGGAGTTCAGCTCAAACTCGATCGCGGCGGCGGCGTGACAATCTTTTGCGGCTCAAGCGAAATCGGTCAGGGCTCAGATGACGTTCTGGCCGCTATCGTCGCCGAGATTCTCGGTCTCGAAACATTTGACATCCGCGTTTACACCGGCGACACGGATCTTGGCCCTGTCGATCTCGGCTCGTATTCGAGTCGCGTCACTTTGATGGCCGGCAACGCTGCGATGCAAGCAGCAAATCGCGCCAAGGATTTGCTCGCGGAAGCCGTCGCGGAACGTCTCGGCGTCCCGAAAGATCGCCTGCGCTTCGCTGATAAGTACGCTTTCGATTCCGCTGCGCCTGAAAAGCGCATTGCGTTTCACGAAGCAGTTTGCCTGGCCGAAGCGCGTTTCGGCACAATCGGCACGGTTGGCTCCTACACGCCGCCGAAGTCTCCAGCATTATACAAAGGCGGCGGAGTCGGCCCCTCTCCGACATATTCGTACTCCGCCGCAGTTGTCGAAGTCGCCGTGAATCCGGTAACTGGCTGGCTCACCGTGCCCACAATTTGGATCGCCCACGACATTGGCCGCGCGTTGAATCCCGAACTCGCGCGAGGCCAGGTCGTCGGAAGCGTCTACATGGGCCTTGGCGAAGCGCTGATGGAAGAGCAGGAGTTTCGCCGTCTCCCGAAAAAACTTTCGCACGCTCTCGTCCACAAATTCCCGTCAATCCTCGAATACAAGAGCCCTACCTCGCTCGACATGCCCAACGTGATTACCGAACTGATTGAAGAGCCTGACCCTCGCGGTCCTTTTGGCGCAAAGGAAGTCGGCCAGGGCCCGCTGCTTCCGATCATGCCGGCAGTCGCAAATGCGGTCTACGATGCCGTGGGCGTGCGGATCGACGAAGTTCCGATCACTCCGGAAAAAATAATGAAGGCACTCGCGGAGAAGAAGGCCGGCCGCCTTCCGCGTTATGGGCCTAACGATTTTCCGCGCATCGACTGGCCCGAAGCTCTTCGCGTCCCTCCGCCATGGGAAGGTGGCGACGGCAACGCCGTCAACGACGCGCCACGCCGAGCGAAGTCATCGTCCGATAAAGAAAAGGTACTCAGCTCATGATGCGCTTGCCTCTTTTCGAATTTCGCGCTCCGCGAACTCTCGAAGAAGCCGCGCGCATTCTCGACGGCGAAGGCGGCAACGCCATGCCGCTTGCCGGCGGCACGGATCTTCTGCCCAATATGAAACGCCGGCAGCAGGTGCCGCGAACGCTCATCAGCCTTCGTCACGTAGGAGATATGACGCAAATTCGATTGGATCAATCGGCATCGCGATTGGGCGCCTGCCTGACGCTCTCAGCGATTGCATCCGATCCTCGCTTCCGTAATGACCTGACAGCGCTCGCGCAGGCTGCGTCGCAAGTGGCCACGCCGCAAATCCGCAATATGGCTACACTCGGCGGAAATCTTTGCCTCGACACGCGCTGCAACTACTATGACCAGAGCTACGAATGGCGCAAAGCGATCCACTTCTGCCTCAAAAAAGATGGAGATACTTGCTGGGTAGCTCCCGGCAGCTCGAAGTGCATGGCCGTTTCCTCCACGGACACTGCTCCTGCACTCATCGCTCTCGGCGCGCGCGTCCGCCTCGTTTCCCAGTCTGAAGAGCGCGAAGTTCCTCTCGCCGATCTCTACAACAATGACGGCATGAACTACATTCGCCGCCGTCCAAACGAAATCCTCGCCGAGGTGCTTCTGGATTCTCTTCACGGCTGGAAGAGCACATACTGGAAGTTGCGGCGCCGCGGTTCGTTTGATTTTCCTGTGCTATCGGTTGCCGCCGCGGCTCGTCTCTCGCGCAACGGCGTAGTCGAAGACGCGCGCATCGTCATCGGCTCCACTGCGAGCCGGCCGCTGCTCGCCGCAGAAGCGGCGAAATTCCTTCTCAATCGTTCCATGAATCAAGATTCGATCACCGAAGCCGCTGCTCTCGCCGCGAAAATCGCCAAGCCGCTCGACAACACCGATTTCGACATGAGCTGGCGCAAGAAAGTCACCGCCGAATTTGTGACCTATGCGCTGCGGGAATTGCGCGGCGACGATATGCGCGCGGAACGCGAAAGCATTACGCGCTATCCTTTCGGCGATGATTTCATCGCGATTGAATAATTCTTCTGCGAAGAAACCGAACGCGAGACATTCCAGGCAAAATGACCCACCGAAGTTGACGTGCTACTAGGCCGGTAGTAATATCCGCGCGGTTGCCGGTTGCCAATCTGATTCGAGGGCGAAACACCATGTCAAAACGCATTCGCTTGCTTACGCTTGTAGTGTCCATCGTGTCGCTGTGTGGCGCGACTTTGTTGCTTGCCCAAGAGGCGCGACCTAGGCGCGATCGCGGCGCCTTCAGCCAAATGCAATTCCGATACATCGGGCCTGTCGGCAACCGCGCGATCGCCGTTGCAAGTGTGCCCGGCGATCCAGACATCTATTATGTCGGCGCAGCCTCGGGCGGAATTTTCAAATCCACTGACGGCGGAGTTCACTGGGAGCCAATCTTCGATTCTCAGGACGTTTCCTCGGTTGGCGCGATCGCTATCGCCGCGAGCGATCCCAACATCGTATGGGCCGGAACAGGCGAACCATATATTCGCAGCCATATTTCCATCGGTGACGGGATCTATAAATCAACGGACGCGGGCAAAACATGGACACACATGGGCCTGGAAAATACGGGCCGCATCGCCAACGTCATCATCGATCCGCGCAATCCCGACATCGTTCTCGCCTGTTCGCTCGGCACGTCCTACGGCCCGCAGCCCGAGCGCGGCGTCTATCGAACCACCGACGGCGGAAAAACATGGGACAAAACTCTTTTTGTCGATGAGAACACCGGCTGTTCGGACCTCGCCATGGATCCAAACAATTCGCACATTCTTTTCGCTGGAATGTGGCAGTTGGAAATTCACACATGGGGCCGGTCAAGCGGCGGCCCGGGCAGCGGCCTGTACAAATCCACCGATGGCGGCGTTACCTGGAGACACCTCACGGGACACGGATTGCCAGATTCTCCTCTCGGACGAATCGCGGTGCGCGTGGCGCAGGGCGACTCGAACCGTGTTTACGCTTTAATCGAAACAGGCGACGGCGTCCCCTGGGACGGAAAGCCGACAGCGCGAGGCCAGCTCTGGCGATCTGAGGACGGCGGCGAGAACTGGCAAGTAGTGAGCTACGACCGTCAAATCCGCGGCCGCACTCATTACTACACGCGCATGGAAATTTCTCCCAGCGACGAAGACGAAGTGTACTTTTTCTCCGCCGCATTTTCGAGGACGCTTGACGGCGGCAAGACGCTTACGGAAATGCCTGCCAGCCCCGGCGGCGACAATCATGAAATGTGGATTGATCCGACGAACGCTGACCGCATGGCTGTGGTGAACGATAGTGGCGTGAGCATCTCCATTAACCACGGCCGCACATGGGATCACATCCAGCTACCCATCGCGCAGATCTATCATGTGACCGTGGACGATCAGATTCCTTACAACGTCTACGGCAATAAACAGGACGGCGGTTCCTATCGTGGCCCCAGCAACAGTCTGCAGTTTGGATTTTTCGGCGGACGCGGCGGCACTGGGCCGATTTCGCGAAGTGTTTGGGAAGGCATCGATGGAGGCGAGAGCGGCTTTGCCACTGTAGACCCTGTCGACAACAACATCGTCTGGAATAGCGGAACAGGCTCGGGCAGCGTCGGCGGGACCGTGATCGTCGATGATTTGCGCACAAAACAAGCGCGCCAGGTCGAGGTCTGGCCCGAAACGACGATCGGAGCGCCCGCTGCCGATGTGAAGTACCGTTTCAATTGGGAATTTCCCATCACCATTTCGCCTCATGACCACAACAAAGTCTACGTCGGAAGCCAATACGTCCACATGACCACTGACGGCGGCAATAGCTGGCAAGTCATCAGTCCGGATTTGACGCGAAACGACCGAAGCAAGATGGGAATTTCCGGCGGGCTCACTCCCGACAATATCGGCGTCGAATATGCCGGCGTAGTTTTTTCTATCGCCGAATCACCTAAGGAAGCGGGAGTCATCTGGGCTGGAACAAATGACGGCCTCGTGCAAATCACTCGCGACGGTGGGAAGCATTGGACAAACGTCACTGCAAATATCCCCAATCTCCCGGAATGGGGCACGGTGAGTAACATCGAGGCTTCACGTTATCAGGCCGGCAAGGCGTACATCACCGTGGATTTTCATCAG
>JASHRL010000097.1 GCA_030037355.1 Candidatus Acidiferrales bacterium
AATGGCATGGTCTGGGCCGTGCTCGACAAGGCAAACACGCAACTCGCGCTGCACCAGCTTTTGCCGCAGGCGAGCCAGTTTCCGCAAGCCGCCGCGATTCTGAACCGCATCCGTAACATGGAGATTCACGTTCAAGCCGACGATGGCGTCGACGCGAAATTTCAAGCCGTGTGCGATTCGCCGGATGACGCGAATCAGCTCGCAGCGATGATGCAAGGCGGCCTCGTGATGCGGCGCTATCAGGTCCAGCAAACGGATCCAGATTTTGCGAACATGCTTTCCAATGTGACTGTGACGCCTTCCGGCGACAGCCTCAACGTCGACGTTCCCGTAAGCAACGATCAAATCGGCGCATTGATTCGCAATCACACGTTCGCAGTTCCCATGTAACTCGCCGCGCGTCGCGATTTCAGCGCCTTCCGATTGTTTCGAGTTTGCCTCCGGTCAGTACGTTTGTACTAGGATGCCGATCCGAATCAACGGCGAGGCTTCTTCCCGCGCGGCTGCAAATCCCTTCACATTCTCCCGGCGCGGCGAAAATATGCGCCGCTAAGTCCCATTTCCTGAGCGCTGAAAATTAGAGCGCCCCCGCGGCAAATGGCCCACGGGGTGCTAATTACTAGTGGTTCGCACAACTCTGAGGCGGAGGAAGATTTGAAACGGACGCTTTTCACTCTTGCATTAGCTGTTTTGGGTAGTACTTTGCCTGCGCTCGCCAGCCCTGTCACGGTTACGCTCACTGGTGTGGGCGGCAAGAGCCAGGGTGGTGTGTACGTCGCGCCCTATTATTTGAGCTACGGTGGCAGCACGCACGCCGTTGTTTGCGACGATTTCTCGCATGAAGTCTGGATCGGCGAAAGCTGGACAGCGAACATCTATTCATTCTCGCAGCTGGGCAGCGTCACCACGCGCTTCAGCTCGATCAAGGACTACGAAGAGGCAGCCTTCCTGGACATGGCGCTATTCGCGGATCCCAAAGCCGCGGGCAACATCAATTTCGCCATCTGGGCGTTGTTCACGCCATCGACGAAATCATCGAGCGGCTGGGACAGTGGCGCTGCCTGGTGGCTCTCGCAGGCGAATACGTGGTACAAGGACGGAGCGAAGGGCGTTGATTTCGCCGATTTCGAAATCATCACGCCGACGAATCTCAACGGCAAAGATAGCCCGCAGGAATATCTTCTCTATTGCCCGAGCCCCTGTCCGCCTCCGACGCCAACTCCCGAGCCATCCAGCCTGCTTTTGCTTGGAACTGGACTGGTCAGCCTCGGAACTCTGGGCCGGAGACGTCTCGCGGCAAAATCAGACTCTCGCAGCTAAGAGACAAACAGCCATATCCAGCGGGCCGACTTTCGCGCGGCCCGCTTTTTCTTTTTCAATCTGAAAATCGCTACGAATGTGCGGGGTTACGCTGGAAGTGCTTGATCAGAATCGCGGCGGCATGCCCATTCGCGCCGGCAGACGAAGCGGTGATGCGAATCTCCACGCGGTCGTCGAAAGAATCGACTGTAACGTCGCAAAAAGCATCCTTGGAACTGGCGGCCGGCAGTTTGGACTGGCATTCGCGTTCCGCGGCAAGAGCAAATTCCATCTGCTCTGGTTTTGCCAGCCCGTGCTGGCTTGCAATATGCTCCAGCGCGCCGCGCAGTCCGGCGAATAATCTTGCATCGTTGGCGATTTTGAATTCGATCCGCATCGGTTCAGCGATCGCTCTGCTCCGCCAGATGAAGCTCGCACGCCTCCCGGCACTCGGTGCAATAGTATAGCCCGTCATCGCAGAGGCGAATATTGTGTTGCGACTGGCAGTACGTGCAATATTTTTCGCACGTGCATTGCCCTTCCCGTTTGTCGCACTGCGCGCAAACAATCGGTGCACTCATCGCCATCTCCGCCACTCTATGGTCTCAATATAGGGCATCGAAGGGCACGAGACAAGCGCTTCTCCATTGGAATGATTCGCGCGTGCAACAGACGCGTAAACGTTTGTTTCATTCGATTCCGTGATTTTTTTGACGCCGCAGCGGCGCCATTCGTTGCCTGCCGCGATCGGCCTGTCGTGGCGAGCTCTTCGCGGGTATCATCGGATGGCGATGAAATTCTCCGTTCGCAATTATCGGCCGAAGGACTTCGAGACTCTCTATCTGATTGATCGCGCCTGCTACGAACCGGAAATCGCCTACACGCGCAGGGAACTCCGCTGGTACCTCGGCCTTCCTGCCACCGACTGCCTGGTCGCGGAAGTGCGGCGTTCCGCGAAAAGTATGGCCCGCCAGATAGCGGGCTTCGTGATCGTCGCCAGCCAAAAAATTCATGGCCACATCATCACAATCGATGTTGTCGAAAATCTCCGCCGCGCGGGATTAGGGGCTGCTCTGCTCGACAAGGCCGAAAGCAGGCTCCGGCGGCGCGGCGTCCACGAGGTATGGCTGGAAACAGCAACGAACAACAATCCCGCGATTGCCTTCTGGCACAAGCATGGCTATCGTACACGCGGTCGTCTCCGTAATTATTATCCGGGCGGGCTCGATGCATTTTCGATGTCGAAGCCGCTTGCCGATTCAGTGCCCGTGGAGAAATGAATCATGTCTGTCTGGCATGTGATTGTTCTGGCGATTGTCCAAGGCCTGGCGGAATTGCTGCCGGTTTCCAGCTCGGCGCACGTGATTGTGGCGGCGGAGCTGATGCACGAAAACATGTCCACGCCGGCCAATGCGCTGCTGCTGGTGCTGTTGCACACGGGCACGATGTTTGCGGTGATCGCCTATTTCTGGCGGCGATGGATGGATGAAATCTTCGGCTCCTGGGCGAAAGTGCTTCATTATGCGAAGCTGATTTTTGTGTCGTCGCTGCTTTCGGGAATCGTGTTTGCGCCCATCGACAAATTGGTGGGACATTTGCTCGGGAGCGGCGGACACGCAGCCGACATCGAACTGCTCTTCAATAAGCTGAATTGGATTGCGCCGGCGCTGGCCCTTGCAGGTGTGTTGATTTTGTATGCAGGCTTGCGCGAAGCGCGGCGGCCAGAGACGGAAGAGGAAAAGCGCACGGCGGCGCGCGGCGTTCAGTGGGGAGACGCAATTCTCATGGGCATTTTGCAAGGCATTGCGATTCCCTTCCGCGGATTTTCGCGCTCTGGCGTGACGATCTCCGGCGGCTTGCTGACGGGCGGAGAGCGCCGAAAAATCGAGTCGTACAGTTTTGCGATGGTCGTGGCGATTACGCCGCTGGCGATTGCCTGGGAATTGCGGCGCGTCTACAAGACGGCGCACCTCGCCGGCATAACCGTGCACTGGGGGCCGGCGCTGACGCCGGGAATCATCGGAATAATTTTTTCTTTCACCGCCGGCATGCTCGCGCTTCGATGGCTGAGCCGCTGGCTCGAAAATGGCAAATGGCACTGGTTCGGGATTTATTGCCTGGCGGCAGCAGGCGTAATCGGCTATCTCTACCATCTCGGTTATTGAGACTCGGGATTCGCGAATAGCTTGTGCAAAATGGCCCGCGAAGCGAGTCGCAGCGTCTCCGTCGCCGCGTTATCTGCAAGTACGAACGCTGAAAATATTTATTTACTACCGGATTCTGCCCGGTATAGTTATCCTGTTCTTGGTGTTCCTCCACATGGGTCGCGCGTGATAGCGCCCACGCAGCCCGTGCGAAGTTGAGGCCTTCCCCACAGCCCAGGAGAACTTGTGCGCATATTCGAACCAACTGGAAATCGCCGCATCAACGAATTGATCGGATTCGTGGGGATCACTCTGGCCGTTTTGCTCGCGCTGAGCCTGCTCTCCTATTCGCCGCAGGACGCGTCGCTCAATGTTTCCGCGGCGCCGCCGATCTCCGGCCCGTCGCACAACTGGATCGGCCCTGCCGGAGCATACACCGCGGATTTGTTTTTCCAGGCGCTTGGCTACGCGGCGTTCCTCTTCCCCGTCGGAATATTTCTCGTTGCGCTGCGCTGGTTTCGCAGCAAAGCGATTGCCGCGCCGATCGCCAAACTGATTGGCTGCGCGCTTTTCATTTTTTCACTGCCTGCTGAGCTTTCGCTGATCGGCGTGCCGGACGTTCGCGGAGCGCTGCCGCCCGGCGGAATGTTCGGCGAGCTGATGTCTCATGGACTGCGCGCCGTATTCAATTCTGTTGGCGCGCACGTGGTTGCGCTGGCCTGCATTTTCGCAGGGCTTTTCCTGACGACGCATTTCACGTTTGAAGGCACCGCGAAGAAAGTGCGCGGGCCGCTGGGCGCCGAGGGATTTATCGGACGCCATATTTACGCCGTCGTCGACCGCTTCAGGGACTGGCGCGAGGCGCGCGAATCGGAGAAACTCCGCAAGCGCGTCGAAGAAATCAAGATTGCGGGACGCCCGGCCGTTCCGACGCAAGTGAAATCCTCCAAGATTATCGCGCAGCAGGAATCCGAAGCGGAAACCGAAGAAACGGCCGCGCCTTCGCGCACTGGGCCTGTCATCACGTTTAGCGAAAGACTGGATAACGTGCCGGCGCGCAAATCCGCCAGCGAGCCGAAAATTGCAAAAGGAAAAACTTCGTTTCGTTTGCCTTCGCCTGCGTTACTGCACCAAGCAGAGCGCAGCGAGCGCATGACGGAATCCGAACTGAAAGACTACGCGCGCGCCATCGAACAGAAATGCGCCGAATTCGACGTCGCCGGTCACATTACCCAGATCAATCCCGGCCCTGTGGTGACGACCTTCGAACTGAAACCCGAAGCGGGAATCAAATACAGCCGCATCACGGGCCTCGCCGACGATCTTTGCCTCGCGCTGAAAGCGGAATCCATTCTCATCGAGCGCATTCCCGGCAAATCCACCGTCGGCATCGAAGTTCCCAATCCGCATCGCGAAACCATCGCGCTGCGCGAAGTGATCGAATCGCAGGAATTTTCGCACGCAGGCACCAAGCTGGCGCTGCCGCTGGGGAAAAACCTCGTCGGCCAGATTCGCGCCGCAGACCTGGCGCAGATGCCGCACCTGCTGATCGCCGGCGCTACGGGAACGGGCAAGAGCGTGTTCATCAATTCCATGATCATGGGCATGCTCTATAAATGCACGCCTGACGAGATGAAACTTGTGCTCGTCGATCCCAAGCGCATCGAGCTTGGACTTTACGAAGACATTCCGCATTTGTTCACGCCCGTGGTCACGGACCCGAAGGTCGCTTCCAACGTCTTGCGCAACGCCACGCGCGAGATGGAGCGGCGGCTAAAGCTCCTCGCGCAACGCGGCGTCCGCAACATCGAACAATACAATCGCGCCTTCGACAAAGGCCAGTCGCTTTCGCTTTTTGACGAGACCGAAGAAACCGAGCACAAGCCGCTGCCCTACATCGTCATCGTCATCGACGAGCTTGCCGATTTGATGATGGTGGATACGACCAACGTCGAGGAATCCATCACGCGGCTGGCGCAGATGGCGCGCGCCGTCGGCATTCATTTGATTCTCGCCACGCAGCGGCCGTCGGTCGACGTCATCACCGGCCTCATCAAGGCGAATTTTCCGGCGCGTATTTCCTTCCGCGTCGCCAGCAAGGTGGATTCGCGCACGATTCTGGACACGAATGGCGCGGAATCGCTGCTCGGCCGCGGCGACATGCTTTATTTGCCCGCCGGTTCGTCGCGCATCCACCGCATTCACGGACCGCTGGTCACGGAATCGGAAGTCGCCGCCGTCTGCGAATTCTGGCGCGAGCAGGCCAAGGCGATTTACAACGAAGAGTTGCTCAAGCCGCCGAAGGACGAGAAGGCATCCGGCGATTCCGATGCGGATGCCGGTGGCGCGGATGATGTTGACGACGATCTCTACCAAGAGGCCGTGCGCGTCGTTTGCGAGATGGGCCGCGCTTCGACTTCAACGCTGCAGCGGCGCTTGCGCGTCGGCTACGGTCGCGCTGCGCGCCTAATCGACATCATGGAAAAAGACGGCATCGTCGGCCCGCCCGATGGCTCGCGCCCGCGCGAAGTCCTCAAGAAAAAAGACTGGATGCGCGAATTCGACGAATCCATGAAGTGAGCATCCGATGAGGATGCTCATCCCGAGCGCGTCGATTTTTGGCGCCGAGGGATCCGCTTCAAATCGCTGTAATCAACCGAAAAGCCGCAGAGTCTCTTAACGACGAGACCCTGCGCTACCACAAGCCGACCCTCGCTTCGAATGAATTAGTTCACTTGAGATAACGGTATGATAAGGCTGCCGAGGTCGTTCGTGCTCGGGTCTTGCACGACTACGCGCAGTGTGGTCACGCCCGCTTTGGGATGGAGGTTTTGATGGAACAGCATGCCGGACTTCAGCAATGTGGCGTATTGCGCGTCAGTCATCTGAAATTTGTAGCCTTTGTCCCACTGGTAGACCACTTTGCCCGTTTGGTCCTCCTCGATCACGTAGACAATCACTGAGCCTTTGCGAAGATTTCCTGCTTGAACTAGCTGGAGATTGCGGATGTCGATGGAGCACGAGAGGTTCAGCGAATTGGCTTCGGGTTGGCTGACTCGTGCGAGAGTGGCTTGGAGCGAAATCACCGAGGATTCGATAGGAGATTGGAGCGCTGTTTCCACCATTTGTTGACCTTCGTCTTTGGTGGGCGCTGTATCGGGATAGGCGAAATAGCCTTTTGGATAGTGGACGGTCAGGCTCTTGCCTTTGACTTCGACCTTGATTTCGTGGAATTTTCCATCGAGCGCGCCCTTATCTATATAGAAGCCCAGCGTATAAGTGACGGCGGAATCTTCGACCGCTTTGCGGATCGCGCCCGTGATGTCGTTGGTGTTGACGAACGCCTGGCCACCGGTTTCATTCGCAAGGCTCTCCATGCTGGAGATGCCGATAGGCTGTGAAGATTGTGCTGGAGCCACACTATCAGTAATGGCTCCGGCTCCTGTTCCCAAGGTGAAGGTGCCCTCGCCCGGCGTAGTGGGTGCAGTGCGCACAAGCAGCCCGCGTGCATCAATCGGATAAGCCACAATCTGCGCCGGGCTCAAAATGCGTGCCATCGCCACGCCCGA
>JASHRL010000098.1 GCA_030037355.1 Candidatus Acidiferrales bacterium
AAGGAAGGAGGCCGCGGCGGTTCAGGACGCGGGTCACATCGACTGCGCAGCGTCCTGGTGGTGGCGGAAGTAGCCGCTTCGCTGGTGCTGCTGGTCGCCGCGGGCTTGCTGGTCAAGGGATTTCGCGCGCTGCTGGACGCCAATCAGAGATTCGCGCCGCAGAGTCTGTTGATCATGAGCATCGGGCTGCCCGTGGCAAAATATTCGGATCAGGCGAAGATGGCCGCGTTTTATCAGCAGGCGCTCGCGCAGATGAGTGCGATTCCGGGCGTGAAGTCCGCGGCACTGGCCACCGCAGTCCCGGACGCAGACTCTTTCAGTTACCACACATTCGCAGCCGAGAACATGCCGGCGACGGAAGACATGGGCCATATCGCGCTCGCCGAGTCGATCAGCCCAAATTACCTTTGGACGCTCGGTTTGCCGTTGCTGCGCGGGCGAGAATTCACGGATGCGGATGGCCCGAAGACGCAACGCGTGGCGCTGATCAACCGCTCGATGGCGGCGCGATATTGGCCCGGCCAGGATGCCATCGGGAAACGCATCAAACAGGGCGGGCTGGACTCGAAGAACCCCTGGCTCACGATTGTCGGCGTGGTTTCCGACGCATCCTACAATCCCTATTTTCAGGCCGTCGATGGCGTGATCTACATCCCGTATACGCAAGAAACGCTCGCCAATATGGCGTTTCTGTTGCGCACGGAAGGCGATCCGCTTAGTTTCGTTCCGGCGGTGCGCGCAAAGATCGCCAATGTCGATCCGAGCCAGCCGATCTACGAGCCGAAGACACTGGCGCGGCTAACTTATGAAGAGCTGGTTGGCATTTCATTTATCGCCACGATGATGGCGGTGCTGGGACTGATTGCGCTCGTTCTGGCGTCGTCCGGTGTCTATGGCGTGATGGCGCATTCCGTGACGGAGCGCACGCACGAAATCGGCATCCGGCTAGCGCTGGGTGCGGAGCCGCGGCAAGTGCTGAAGTGGATTGCAGGGCGGGGAATTCGCATGGCAGCGATCGGCCTCGGCATCGGGCTAGCGCTTGCATTTGTGCTGGCACGGCTGCTGTCGAGCCTGATTCATGGCGTTTCGGCGACGGATCCGTTGATTTTCGTGGGCATTCCGACGGTGCTGGCGCTGGTCGCGCTGGCGGCATGCTATTTGCCCGCGCGAAGAGCAATGAAGGTTGATCCGATCGTCGCCCTAAGGTACGAGTAGCGACGGCTTTACGCCGCCATGCTCTTACAGCTGCACCGGCAATGGGCGAGAGTTTGAAGAGCGGCGAGAAGAGGCGGGAGTGAATCGAGCAAGCGCTGGAGGCAAGCAATGAACACGTTGATTCAGGATTTGCGCTACGGGATACGCGTGCTGGGGAAGTCGCCGGGATTCACGGTGATTGCGATTCTGACGCTGGCGCTGGGGATCGGCGCGAACACAGCGATATTCAGCCTGATCAGCGGCATCCTGATGCGGTCGCTGCCGATTCAGGACGCGCAGCACGTCGTAGTGCTGAAATGGAGCGCACGCCATTCGCCGGGCATGCACAACAGTAGCAGTTACGGCGACTGCATGCAGCACCGCGAGCGCAATGGTCCATCGTCGAGCTGCTCGTTCTCCGAACCGTTCTTTGATGACGTGGCCGCGCACGCGAACAGCTTTTCGAGCGTCGCCGCGTTTGCAAATGCTGGCCAATTGGATCTCAGCGGCAATGGGACAGCGAGCGTGATGCGTGCGGAAAGCGTCTCGGGCCAATATTTTTCGCTGCTCGGCGTACGCGCGGCGGCGGGACGCCTGATTGCGCCGAGCGATGATTCTGTTTCCGCAGCGCCTGTCGCGGTACTGAATTACGGCTACTGGCAGACGGAGTTCGGCGGCTCGACATCAGCGGTTGGAAAGACCGTGCGACTGAACAATGTGCCGTTCACGATTATCGGCGTCGCCGAGCCGCAATTCGACAGTTTGAGTCCGGGAAATGTCAAGGACGCGTGGATTCCGCTTTCCACGCTGCCGCAATTGTCTCCGCAGGCATGGGTGAAAGACCGTCCGACGGATATTTACAGCTGGTGGCTGGTGATTGTCGGGCGATTGAAGCCGGGTGTGACGCGCATGCAAGCGCAAGCTCAGGTTTCGACGCTTTTCCGCAATGAAATGCTGCACGGAGAGAAGCCGCTTTCGAAGCCGGCGGATGATCCCACGGTCGCGGCGCTGCCAGCGCAGGACGGGCTGACGGGAGGAACGACGGATTTTGCGACGCTCTTGTACGTGCTGATGATGGCTGTCGGCATCGTCCTGCTGATTGCGTGTGCGAACGTAGCGGGATTGCTGCTCTCGCGCGCCACGGCGCGGCAAAAAGAAATGGCCGTGCGACTGGCGCTCGGCGCTGGGCGACCGAGAATCGTGCGCCAATTGCTGACGGAAAGCGTGCTGCTTTCCGTTGTCGGCGGCGGACTGGGAATTTTGTTCGCTGTCTGGGGAACGCGGGCTCTGCTTTCATTTTACACCAGCGGCTCGGACCGCGCGTTTGGATTCAACGTGGGGATTGATGGACGCGTGCTAGCGTTTACGATTGCGGCATCGGTGCTGACCGGAATGATTTTCGGCCTGGCGCCGGCGTTCCGTGGAACGCGCGTGGATTTGACGCCTGCGCTGAAAGAAGGCACGGGAAGTTCGGCAGCTGAAGGACGCGCGGGCGGACGGTGGTTCAGCCTGGGCAATGGACTCGTGGTGGCGCAAGTGGCGCTGGCCGTGGTCGTGCTCGTTGGCGCAGGGCTTTTGGTGCGCACGCTGCGGAACCTGAAAAACGTCGATCCAGGATTCGATACGGAGAATTTGCTCACGTTCAGCCTGGACCCAACGCTCATCGGGTACAAGACGCCGCAAATCGATTCGTTCTACGCGAATTTGCAGGATCGCATTGCGGCGCTTCCGGGAGTTGAAGGCGTGAGCTACTCAAGCAGCACGCTCTTGAGCGGGGATTTGTGGGATACGGATTTCAGCCTTCCGGGGATGCCGAAGGATCAGTCCGTGGACTCGGATTATCTTACCGTGGGTATGAATTTCTTTTCCACGATGCACATGCGGTTGCTCTCAGGACGGAATTTCAACTCTGCGGATTTCGCGCAGGCGGAAGTGGCGCGGGAATTGCAGGACACTCGAGCTGCAGCTGCGGAGGCGGTGGAAGCAGGTCTCGCGGCACCGAGTTCTTCGAACGCGGCAAGCAGTACGACGGCGGGAAATGAAGCGCCGGTGCCCATCGTTGTGAACAAGACGTTCGTCACGAAATATCTGACGAAGACGAATCCACTGGGATTGCATTTCGGCGAACGCCAAGCCGATCCTTCCAAGGGAGACTGGGCGAGCCCGGGATGGGAGATCGTCGGCGTGGTGAGCGACGCGAAGTATGACAATTTGCGCGAGCCGGTTGCGCCGACGATGTACGCGCCGAATAGCGGCAGCAACACGAGTTTCGAAGTACGCACACGGACAAATCCGACGGCGATGACCGCGGCGATTCGCGGCGTGGTGAGCCAGATGGACAGCAACCTGCCGGTCTTCGAGGTGCACACACAGACCGAGCTGATCGACCAACTGCTCGTCAGCGAACGCATGATTGCGCAGCTCTCCGGATTTTTCGGCGCGCTGGCGCTGATTCTGGCGTGCATCGGATTGTACGGGCTGCTGTCGTATGAGGTTTCGCGGCGGACGCGCGAAATCGGAATTCGCATGGCGCTCGGCGCACAGCAGCGAGACGTGCTGAGGTTGGTCGTGGGGCAGGGCATTGTGCTGGCGATTGTTGGAGCGGCGGTGGGGATTGGCGCGGCGCTCGGCGTGACGCGGTATTTGAGTTCTATGCTCTACGACATTCACGCGGATGATCCAGCGACGCTGATCGGCGTCGCAGTGCTGCTCACAGCTGTGGCGTTGGCGGCGTGCTACATCCCGGCACGGCGCGCGATGCGGGTGGATCCGATGGAAGCGCTGCGGTACGAGTGAAAAGCAGTGGCTAGTGGCGAGTGGCTAGAAAAGGCAAAAGCAAAGGTGACTTTGTAGGGGCGGGGCTTTTGACTCGCGCGGGCGAGGCGAGCCTCGCACCTACGACTTCGGTCTCTTCGCCAAGACGAATGGGGCAGGCAAGCGATGTGTGATAAGAAAATGCGACGATGAATACAAAACTGGGTGGAGTTGAATGATGAATACGTTGCTACAGGATATTCGGTATGGGCTGCGAACGCTTGCGAAGTCGCCGGGGTTTGCAGCCATCGCGGTGCTGACGCTGGCGCTGGGCATCGGCGCGAATACGGCGCTATTTTCTGTGGTGAATGGCGTGCTGCTCAATCCGTTGCCCTATCCGCACTCGGAGCAGCTTGCAACGCTCTATGGAGTCGCTCCCGGATATCAGTACGTTCCGATCGCTTATCTCAATTTTCTGGATTGGCAGCGCGAGAATCGTTCGTTCTCGTCGATCGCGCTTTACCACAACGAAGATTTCAACTACACCGGCGCGGGGCTGGCGGAACGGCTGAGTGGCTACATGATTTCCGCGGATTTTTTCTCGACGCTCGGCGTGAATCCGATCTTGGGCCGCACGTTCCGGCCAGAAGATGATCAGCTCGGCGCGGCGCCGGTGGTGATTCTCGGCGGAGGGCTGTGGCAGAGGCGATTCGCATCTTCGCCGGACATTGTCGGCAAATCGGTCGTGCTGAATGGCATTTCGTACACGATCATCGGCGTGATTCCTCCGAGCTTTACTTTCTACGGAAGCGACCGCGACGTATACACACCCATCGGCCAGTGGAGCGAGCCGACGCTTCGAGACCGGCAGATCGTTTTCAGTTCGGGGATGATTGGCCGGCTGAAACCGGGCGTGACGATTTCCGAAGCGCAGGCTGACCTCGCGACCGTTGCGCACAATCTGCAAGTGACTTACCCGGATGCGGACAAAGGAATTGGCGCGCTGACCGTTTCCATGAAACAGGACATGGTGGGGAATGTGCAGCCTTTTCTGCTGGTGCTGCTGGGCGCGGTAGGGTTTGTGCTGCTGATTGCGTGCGTGAACGTGGCCAATTTGCTGCTGGCGCGTGCGACAGGACGTTCGCGCGAATTTGCGATTCGCGCGGCGCTCGGCGCGAGCAATGGGCGAATTGTTCGCCAGCTTCTGACGGAAAGTATTTTGATCGCAGGCCTCGGCGGAGCGATGGGGCTTTTAATCGCTTATTGGGGAACGAAAGGTGTCCTCGGAACGCTACCGGGAACGCTGCCGCGCGCGGGCGAAATCTCGCTCGATGCCCGAGTGCTGGTTTTTACCATAGCGCTGTCGCTTTTTGCCGGAATCTTTTTCGGGCTCGCACCGGCGCTGAAGGCTTCACGCGCGGATCTGCACGAAGTACTGAAGGAAAGCGGACGCGGCTCGAGCGGCGTGCGGCACAGGTTACAGGGGATTTTCGTTGTGGGCGAACTTGCTATGGCGCTGATTCTGCTTGTCGGCGCGGGGCTGATGATTCGCAGCCTCGCGGCGCTGTGGCACGTCAACCCGGGATTCACTCCGAGCCACGCGATTACGTTCAGTTTGTCGCTGCCTGCTTCGCCTACAACGACGACAGCCGAAACGCGCGCGCGGCTGCGGCAGTTTGACGACAAGATGATGTCGATTCCGGGCGTCGAGGCGGTCTCGGCGACGCTTGGCTCGCGGCCCATGCAGCACGACTCATCGGAGTTTTTCTGGATCGAGGGCCGGCCCAAACCCTCCGAGCTGAATGACATGGATCAGTCGTTGTTCACTCTGGCGGGCCCCGGCTTCCAGAAAGCGATGGGAATCACGCTCGAGCGCGGGCGATTTATCACGCCGCAGGACGACGAGCACTCGCCGGCGGTGGTAGTCGTGGACGACGTTTTCGCGCGCCAATTTTTCCCCAACGAAGACCCCATCGGCAAACATATCAACCTGGGGACGTTCGGCGGGCGGGCGGAAATTGTCGGCGTCGTTGGGCATGTGAAACAGTGGGGGCTGGGCGCGGACCCGAAGGCGGCGCTCGAGACGGAATTTTTCTATCCCTTCATGCAACTGCCCGACAATATCATGCGGCTGGCAGCGACCGGCGTGGTCGTGGTGCTGCGCACGAAAGGCGATCCGGGGCAGGCGATGGGGCCGGTGCGGAGCGCGATCGAGCAGCTCGATCCGCGTGAAGTGATTTACAACGTTTCGACAATGGATGCGGTGGTGGCCCGGTCGTATGCCGCGCAGCGGTTTTCGATGATTCTGCTGGGGATTTTCGCGGCGCTGGCGCTGGTGCTTTCCTGCGTTGGAATTTATGGCGTGATTTCGTATCTGGTGGGGCAGCGCACGCACGAGATCGGCATTCGCGTCGCGCTGGGAGCGCAAAGCGGCGATGTGCTGCGGCTGATTCTGGGCCACGGCGCGCGCATGGCGCTGACAGGCGTCGGAATCGGGCTCATCGGAGCGCTCGCGCTGACGCGGTTGATGTCGCGCATGCTTTTTGGCGTGAGCGCGACGGACCCGCTGACGTTCGCGGGCGTGGCGATTCTCCTGTGCGGCGTGGCGCTTGTGGCGTGCTACATCCCGGCGCGGCGCGCGATGAAAGTCGATCCGATGATCGCTTTGCGATACGAGTAAGGGCTCGGGAGAACAAATACAAAATGAACGATCTGCTGCAGGACCTTCGCTACGGCTTGCGAACATTAGCGAAGTCGCCCGGCTTTGCAGCCATTGCGGTGCTGACGCTGGCGCTGGGCATCGGCGCGAATACAGCGCTATTCTCCGTGGTCAACGGCGTGTTGCTCAATCCGCTGCCGTATCCGAATTCCGGACAACTTACGGCCATCTACGCAAAAACCCCGGGCGCAACGCAGGGCTACATCACGTATCTGAATTTCCTCGACTGGCAGCGCGATGCCAGCACTTTTTCTTCCATGGCCATGTATCGCCACGAAGATTACAACCTGTCCAGCACGCGCGAGCCGGAGCGCGTGAATGGCTACATGATTTCCGCGGATTTTTTCTCGACACTGGGCATCCATCCGGTTCTTGGCCGCGATTTTCGCAACAATGATGATCAACTCGGTGCCGCCCCGGTTGTGATTCTGGGAGGCGGCTTCTGGGAGCGCGAGTTCGGCGCTTCGCAGACGATTGTCGGCAAATCGCTCGTGCTCAACAGCGTTTCTTACACGATTGTCGGCGTCATGCCGCCGAGTTTTTCGTTTTATGGGCAATCCTACGATGTGTATACGCCGATCGGGCAGTGGGGCGACCCATCGTTTCGCGACCGGCGCATCGACATGAGCGCGCATGGGATCGGCCGGCTGAAGAATGGCGTCGCGCTCGCGCAAGCGCAAGCGGACATGAACGGCGTTGCGCATGATCTTGCCGTGGCATATCCGGTGGCGGACAAGGACGTGGGCGTCAACCTCGTTTCGATGAAGCATGACATCGTGGGGAATGTGCAGCCATTTTTGCTCGTGCTGCTGGCCGCAGTAGGTTTTCTGCTGCTGATCGCATGCGCGAACGTCGCGAATCTTCTGCTGGCGCGCTCGATGGGCCGCTCGCGCGAATTTGCCGTTCGCGCAGCGCTGGGAGCGAGCCACTGGCGCGTGATTCGCCAGCTTCTGACGGAAAGCCTCTTGCTCGCAGGCACGGGCGGCGCGCTAGGGTTGCTGCTGGCCTTCTTGAGCACAAAGGCTGTGCTGAATACGCTGCCGGGAACGCTGCCGCGCGCAGGTGAAATTTCCCTCGATGCGCGCGTCTTGTTTTTCACGCTGGGCGTTTCGCTGCTAGCTGCGATTCTCTTCGGCCTGGCGCCAGCGCTTAAGGCCTCGCGCGCGGACCTGCAGGAAGTGCTTAAGGAAAGCGGACGAGGTTCGAGCGGCGCGCGGCATCGCTTGCAGGGAATTTTCGTGGCCGGTGAAGTTGCGATGGCGCTGATTTTGCTGATTGGCGCAGGGTTGATGATACGCAGCCTCGCGGCGCTCTGGGGCGTCAACCCTGGATTCAATCCGAGCCACGCAATCACGTTTTCGCTGTCGATGCCTTCTTCCGCGGCGACGACTTCGGCGGAAACGCGCGCACGGCTGCGCGCGTTTGACGCCAAGATGTCCGCGATTCCCAGCGTCGAGGCCGTGTCAGTCACGCTCGGTTCACGGCCCATGATTCACGATACGGTTTTGCCCTTCTGGATCGACGGCGAGCCGACTCCGGCGAACGTCAACGACATGCATCAGGCGCTGTGCTATTTGGTCGAGGCAGGATTCGAAAATGCCATGGGGGTGACGCTCGAACGCGGGCGCTTCATCACGCCGGAAGACAATGAGAACGCGCCTCCGGTGATCGACATTGACGATGTGTTCGCGCGCACATTTTTCCCGCACGAAAATCCTATCGGCAAACGCATACACATCGCGATCTTCGGCGAGGAAGCGCAAATCGTCGGCGTGATTGGCCACGTGAAGCAATGGGGGCCGGGCGTGGATTCGAAGGCGGCCGTGGAAGCGCAGTTCGAGTACCCGTTCATGCAGCTGCCTGAAAAACTGATGCCGCTGGCAGCGAGCGGCGTGGCGGTTGTGTTGCGCACGAAAGGCGATCCCACCGAGGTGATGGGGCCGGTGCGGCAGGCCGTTCACGAGCTTGACCCGCGCGAAATCATCTATGCTGTGTCGACACTCGACCAGGTGCTCGAAACATCGTTCGCCGCGCGTCGGCTTTCGATGATTCTGCTGGGGATTTTCGCGGGGCTGGCGCTGGTGCTGGCGTGCGTCGGGATCTATGGCGTGATTTCGTATCTTGTCGGGCAGCGCACGCACGAAATCGGAGTTCGAGTGGCGCTCGGCGCGCAGCGAGAGGACGTGCTGCGATTGATTCTCGGTCATGGCGTTCGCATGGCGCTCGCGGGCATTGGTGTGGGCCTCATCGGAGCATTTGCGCTGACGCGGTTGATGTCGCGGATGCTGTATGGCGTGAGCGCGACGGACCCGCTGACGTTTGCAGGCGTGGCGATCTTGCTGTGCGGCGTTGCGCTCGCGGCGTGCTACATCCCGGCGCGGCGGGCGATGAAAGTAGATCCGATGGTGGCGCTTAGATACGAGTGAAAAGAAGTGTTCAGTGTTCAGTGGCCAGCAAACGGCAGCGGCGAATAACTAGAAAAAGCAAAAGCGGGACGGATCTTGCAGATGCGAATCTTTAGGCCCATCTGACGTACGGTGCTTTTGACGATTCAGAGAAACGAAAGGAGAAGACAATGGCCAGAATCGAACGCGTTCGGGAACTGATTCAAGGGAAACTTGACCTCGATGACATGCAGCGGAAGTATGCAGCCGGATGGCGGCTGACGGCGCTCGAATGGGAACGCGAAGCGGCACAGGAAGAGCCGCCGAGCGAGCGCGTCGCACCGCGCGGGCTGCGCGAAGTGCCGTTCGGATTTCGCGTCGCGCCGGATTGCGCGCATCTCGAAGAAGATCCAACAGAGATGAAAGCGTTGAACACAATGATGGAGCTGATCGTTCAGGATATTTCTTTGCAGCGCATGGCAGACGAGCTGAACCGCTCGGGTTCGCTGACGCGGGAAGGGAAGCCGTGGACGCCGGTCTCGATCTTTTACGTTTTTCCGCGCCTGATTGAGGAGACGCCGCAGATTTTCAACGGCGAGGCGTGGCAGGAGCGCCGGCGCGAACTCGGCCGCGTGCCGTGGAATTCTTAGCGGCAGTGATAAGTGACCAGTGATGAGTGACGAGAAGCTACGGCAGTTCTCTTCGCGTGTTGCGGCGGCGGTCGGTTTGGCCGCGCTGCTCGCGGTTTTCGTTAACGGTGCAAATGCGCAAGAGCAGGTTAAGGTCACAGAAATCACGCCGAATGTGCTCGTTTTTGCTACGAGCGCGGGGAACGTTGTCGCGTCCGTTGGTCCTGATGGCGCTTTGCTCGTCGGAACGCCCTCGGCCGCGAGTACGGAACCAATCCAACGGATTTTGACGCAGCGGACGAAAAATCCAAAACGCTATGTGGTCATTTTCCCAGAGAGCATCGCGGAATCGCAGGGCGACGCGGGCTGGGGCGCGCGCGGCGCGTTCGTGGTGATGCAGGAGAAAGCGCTGGAACGCCTCGGCGGCCACAACATGGGCAAGCCGGGCCCTTTGCCGACGCGTCTGGCTCAGCTCGGCGTTGAGCGTCCGCCTGTGTCGTTCTCCGAAGTCATTTCGTTCGATCTCAACGGCGAAGCCATTCACATCGTCCATCAGAAACCAGGTTACAGCGATGCCGATGCCGTCACACATTTTCATGTTGCAAATGTGATTTACATGGGCGAAGCGTTTCCGGGCGATGGTTATCCGCACATTGATGCAGCGCAGGGCGGAACACTCGAAGGATTGCTCGACCAGCTTGCATGGACGGATCCGAAACAGAACATCGTGCCAGCGCGCGGGCCTGTGACCAATGGAACGAGCGTCAAAGCATTCGCCGACATGATTGTGACCGTGCGCGACCGCGTGAAACAGATGATTAGCGCGGAGCGAACGGAGCAGGAGATCCTCGCCGCGCGACCGACAGCAGAATTTGACGCACAATACGGGGATGGACGCGTCTCGGCGGATGAATTTGTGCGCGAAATTTACGACGCTGTCGCTAAGAAGAAATAATTGCACGAATGGAGGGCGCTTGCATTGGCCGCGCGACGTGAAATTTCGAGGGCAGCGGCAAGACGCAGAGGAGCGATGAAGATCGTTCAGATGGGCGTAGCGCTGGCGATCTTCGGCGTGTGTGCGGCGCGGGCACAACAGTCCGGCGCCGGGCCGAAGCTGAACCAAAATCCCGACGCGGCGAAATTCGTCACGTCCGACCTCGACAATTTCTTGCACGCTTATGCGCTCGCTTCGCACGCAACGATCGACGACGAGAAAGCCGCGATTTATCAGCGCGAATACCTTGACAAGGGCAGCCCGGGGCTGAAGGACTTCGTCGACGCGCGCATCAAGACAGCGGCGAAACTCGTACAAACCATCGACACGCATCCGAAGTATTACGCTTCGCTGCAGACCGTGATTCCGCAAATCGCGCCGATGGAGCCGGCGATGCGCGCGAGCTTTCGCAACCTCAAGAGGCTATACAGTGACGCGGTTTTTCCGGACGTGTATTTTCTGGTTGGGAGGATGAATTCCGGGGGGACTACGGGGCCGAGCGGCTTGCTGATCGGTCTGGAAATGCACGCAAAGACGGCGACGACGGATATATCCGAGATGGATAATTGGCTGAAGGTCGCGCTCGGCTCGCCGGACCGTTTGCCGGGCATCGTTGCGCATGAGCTGATTCACTACCAGCAGGTTGGCGGCGGTGATACGAAAACGCTGCTCGGCGAAAGCATCCTCGAAGGCAGCGCGGATTTTGTCGGGGAGATGATTTCTGGACAGAGCATCAATCAGAATATCTACGCCTATGGCAACGTGCACGAGGCAGAGTTGTGGCAGGAATTCAAAGGGGAAATGAATGGCACGGATTTTTCGCACTGGTTGTATCAAGGAGACGAAAGCAAGAATCGTCCCGCGGACCTCGGCTACTTCATGGGCTATCGCATCGTGCAAGCGTATTACGACCGCGCTACGGACAAGCGGCAGGCGCTGCGCGACATCCTGACCGTCACGGACTTTCCCGCGCTGCTGCGCGAGTCGCACTACGCGGACAAATTCGCGCAGCCCACGTCGACACAGGGCCTCAAAAAATAGTGCTTGACACAAAACTGGGTGTCTGTTACATGTTGTAACGCTACACGAATTAACACAACATGACGACCTCGAAAAAACTCGCTAAACCAAAGAACCTCGGCGACGTCGAACAAGCAGTGATGGATTACGTTTGGACGAGCGGCCCGTGCACTTCCGAGCAGTGCCGCGAAGCGCTGGCGGCGACGCGGCCGATGAAAGAATCCACCATTCGCACGGTGCTGCGGCGGCTGGAGCAGAAGGGCTACGTGCAGCACGAAGT
>JASHRL010000099.1 GCA_030037355.1 Candidatus Acidiferrales bacterium
CGAGAAGAGGCCGACGGATGGAACCGCCTTGCCGCTGCGATTGCTTCGGCTCTTGGCGCGCAGCCGGAGGAAGTATGAACTTCATTGGCGCACTTCGCACGTACGCAGCGAGTGTCATTCACAGCCCGCGAGTGGAAAATGAGATGGAGGAAGAGCTTCGTGCGCATATTCGCGACCGCGCCGAAGATCTCGAGCGCTCGGGGCTTTCTCCTGAGGAGGCGGAGAGGCGCGCACGCGTGGAGTTCGGCGGCTATCAGAAATTCAAGGAAGAATGCCGCGAAGCCGCCGGCGTGCATATCCTCGATACCCTGCTTCAAGACATTCGCTATGGTCTGCGCACGCTGCGCAAACCCCCAGGATTTACGGCCGTCGCCATTCTCACTCTGGCTCTGGGCATTGGAGCAAGCACGGCTGTCTTCAGCCTAGTCAACGCTGTGCTGCTCAAACCGTTGCCCTTCCCTCATGCCGAGCGAATCGTTTTTCCGTGGCGCCTGCCCCGCGCGGGATTGAATCTGGGTTTCGACAAATATCCGTGGGGGCGCGTCGATTTTCTATTTTTCTCGCAAGAAACGAAAGCATTCGAGGATCTCGGAGCATTCGTCAGCGGTACGTTTGATTTAACGGGCTCTGCCGATCCAGTGCAACTCAATGGGCTGCGCGCGTCCGCGGGGTTCTTCCCGTCCCTTGGAGCGTCGCCCGCATTAGGCCGGACGTTCAGTGACGAAGAAGACCGGCCGGGCAATGAGCACGAAGTGGTTCTCAGCAATGCTTTGTGGCGGCAAAGATTCGGCGGAGATCGAAATATCTTGGGGCGCGCCATCGAACTGAATGGCGCCGCATACACGGTAATCGGCGTGATGCCGCCTGGTTTCGCGTTTCCGCGCGCCAACGAAATGCCGGATAGCTTCACGTTCGCGCCTCAGGTTCAGTTGTGGGTTCCGCTGGCGCTGAATCGCGGCTCAATGATTCCGAACGAACCGGACGAACTGGCTGTAATCGGACGGTTGAAACCAGGCGTGACGATTTCACAAGCCCAGGCGGATATGGACGTGATGGGCAAGCGATTGGAGCGTGAGCGGAAAAACGGGCAAGGCTGGTTTCGGTCCGACGTCACGCCGCTGGCGCGCCAAATTGCCGGAGATACGCGGCAGCCGCTGTTGCTCATTCTTGCTGCTGTTGGAGTCGTCGTACTGATCGCTTGCTCGAATG
Source organism: Candidatus Acidiferrales bacterium (assembly GCA_030037355.1). Lineage (GTDB taxonomy): Bacteria > Acidobacteriota > Terriglobia > Acidiferrales > UBA7541 > DAHUXN01. Next base: position 1,210 of record JASHRL010000099.1, read on the forward strand.
TAGCGAGTTTGATGCTGACCCGCTCGCTCAATCGCAAGCGCGAAATGACCGTGCGCGCTGCGCTGGGAGCGGGGGCATTTCGCTTGATTCGCCAGTTGCTGACGGAAAGCGTTGTTCTGGCCAGCATGGGAGGAATCGTAGGAATCCTGCTTGCCAAGATGGCGATTTATTTCGTGAAAATTTTCGGGCCGTCGAGCATTCCGCGGCTCAATGAAGCGACCCTCGATATTCGTGTTTTGCTTTTTGCGCTCGGCGTAACGTTGCTGACAGGCATTCTCTTTGGGATGGTTCCTGCCCTCGGCGCGGCGCGCCAAAATTTGGTCGAATCGCTCAAGGACGGCGGCCGCCGGGCGGGCTCCAGCCGCGCATCGCAGAACGCGCGTAATGCCCTTCTCGTGTCGCAGATCGCGCTCGCCCTGGTTCTGGTGATTGCAACGGGGCTGCTCACGCGCACGTTCTATCGCTTGCTCAAAGTGGATCCGGGCTTTCGAACGGCGCATGCTCTTACGTTCCAACTCACGCTGCCTGCGTCGAAATATCCCGACCAAGCTCATATCGTCTCGGTGTACCAGCAGGTGCTTCGTCATCTGCAGGAGTTGCCGGGCGTCGAGGCCGCCGGTGTCACTGAGACTGTTCCTATGGATGGCGTTACGGAGTCGACGGCGATCCGCCTCTCCGACCGTCCGCCGGCTAACGGAACGGATATTCCCATGGCCAATTACACGATGGTTTCTCCCGGCTACTTCGCGGCTGCAGGGACGCCAATCATTCGTGGGCGGGCATTTCTGGAATCGGATACCGCGAATTCGATGCCGGTTGCAGTCATCAGCGAAGCTCTGGTGAAAAAATACTGGCCCGGAGAGGACCCCATCGGCAAGCGAATCGCTCCGCGTTCGCTATCGTTTCCCGAGGAGACGATCGTGGGCATAGCCGCCGACGTGAAACGTCTGTCGTTGCGCGAATCCCCTCCTCCAGAAATGTATGTGCCCTACACGCAGAAAATCTGGCCTTCGCTACTGGCGATGAATGTCGTGGTGCGAACGACGGAAGATCCAACATCTCTCGCCACGAGCTTGCCCGCGGCGGTTCATTCCGTCGATCCAGATTTGCCGATAGCCGACCTCAGGACTTTGAACAGCATCGTGGAGGATTCGATGACCGTGCCACGCTTCGCCATGCTGTTGCTGGGAGCGTTCGGGGGCCTCGCGCTGGTGCTTGCGGCGGTGGGAATGTACGGTGTGATTTCCTACAACGTCACGCAACGCACGCAGGAGATCGGAATTCGCATGGCGCTAGGCGCGCAGCGAAGCAGCGTCTTTCAGATGGTGCTTGGACAGGGCGCGCGGCTTGCGGCATTCGGAATCACAATCGGCCTCGCCGCTGCATTCGCGGCGACGCGATTGATGCGCAGCTTCCTGTACGGCGTCGATGCAGGCGATCCGCTCACGTTTGCCGCGGTCGCGGCTCTGCTGGCTCTCATTGCATTGCTGGCCTGCTATGTTCCCGCGCGGCGGGCGATGCGTGTCGACCCCATCGTAGCGCTGCGTTACGAGTAACTTGCAACTCTTTGCGGTCCGGATCAGCTCCAGTCCAAAGGAGAAATAATGAAGTCAAAACACAAATATATAACTGCGTTCCTCCAAACTTCCTGGCGCGTAATCGCATACTTGGTAATAACGGTGTTCCTCGCATGCGCGTGCTACACCACCGGGCTGCGCGCTTCCAGCCAATCGGATCCGTCAATTTTTGTTCCGGGCATAATCCTCACTTCCGTGCTGAACAGCGCCGCGCCTGCGTTTACGCCGGACGGCAACACCGTTTACTTCTTTCAGTCTTCGGGCGGAGCAAACGTTACAATCGTCTTTTCGCAGCGAAGCGGCGACCAGTGGTCTGATCCGAAGACCGCGGTTTTTTCGGGAAAATATCGCGATCTTGAACCGGCATTTGCTCCCGACGGAAAGTATCTGATCTTCGCATCGAACCGTCCGACGACATCGAATGGAGCACTGCTGGATGGACACTATAACGGCCAGGTTTTTCCCGGAAGCGGCGGCAATCTCTGGAGGGTCAGGCTAACAAAGGAAGGATGGCAAGAGCCGGAATGGCTTCCTGCGCAGATCAATTCCAATAGCTCGGTCTTCAGCCCCGCTGTCGCCGGCGATGGGAGCCTCTATTTTATGCGCGCCGAAGACGGAGGCAGGTTCCACATCTATCGATCGCAGATGAGGCATGGAAAATATGAAACTCCCGTCCTAGCTTCCTTCAGCGATGCAGAGCATGGAGAATATGATCCCGCTGTCGCTGCTGATGAATCCTATTTGATTTTTTCTTCAGGCCGCCCTCCTGCTCCGCCGAAAACGACAGACTTGTTCATCGTGTTCCGCACGACGAATGGTTGGGGAGATCCAATCGATCTTCGCTCCGCGCTTTCCGACAACGTGCACGGCATCGAAGCGCGCCTTTCGCCGGATGGCAAAACGCTTTACTACTCGAATTCGCGCGGCCCCTCCGGCGCGGACGTTCCGAACGGACGGTTCATCTGGAGAGTAGATCTGACCGCTCTGCTGAAATCACACGGCGCCGGGCAATAGCAGGAGACATCGACGGATGAAACAAACTATCGCGTCCCTGTACTCGATTTTCCTGCTTCTTTTTGTCGGTTGTCTTGCACCGAGTGGATCGGCGATCGACACAAAGCCGGTCGCTGCCGTCCCCGAACGTGTCTTGCTCGGAGGCATCATCCATTCGGATACAGACGACACTCTGGCGTTTACCCCTGATGGCAACACAGTTTTTTTTGACCGCAGCGAAGGGCCGCACAAAACCATTCTCGTCTCTCACAAAGCGAATGGGCACTGGTCGCAGCCCCACGCCGCGCCTTTCTCCGGACGCTGGTTCGATCAAAATCCGGTAATCTCTCCCGACGGTTCCTACCTTTTGTTTGATTCCGATCGTCCTGTGAAACCGGGCAGCAAACCGCTGGTGCAGAATTACTTCGCCGGCAGGACACAACCAGGCAGCAACATTTGGAAGATGGAGTATAAGAGCGGCAGGTGGACGGCGCCTGCATGGCTCGGCCCAGTCATCAATAACGACCCCTTTGTCGATTTTCCGAGCATTGCTTCTGATGGGACGCTGTATTTCCTTCGCTGGGACCAAGAGGCAAAAGTGATGCACACCTGGAAGTCGCGATATCGGGATGGGAAGTACCTGGCGCCGGTACGTGCAGGGCTGGGCGACCCAGCAGTCTCCACTCACGATCCCGCAGTGGCGCCGGATCAATCGTTCATCGTGTTCGATTATGGCAAGGTCAAGGGTGGTCTGGGACGACTGTGCATTGCGTTCCGGGAAGGCGATCATTGGGGTGCGCCCATTGATCTCGGCGATGCTATTAACAAGGATTTGCCATGGGGCGCGCACGTCGCTGCTGATGGGCAGACGATTTACTACACGGGGCAATCAGGCATCTGGCGCCTCTCGTTGAAGCCGTGGTTGCGGATGCACGAAAATTCACGTGGGTTGAAATCGAGCGGTTAACGCGCGAACTGATCGTTTAGATTGCGCCGGAAACGGTCGCTCCCACCGCGGCAAAAACGGCAGACATTTCCGCGCGAGCGAGCGGAAGAAAGCATTTGATAACGTCGGGATCGAATTGCGTGCCGCTCCCCTGCGTCAGACGGCGTGCCGCCTCATCGAATGGGAGACCTTCACGATAAGGACGCGAAGAAACCATAGCGTCGAACGCATCAATCACAGAAACGATGCGCGAGCCGACGGGAATCTCTTCGCCTCTGAGTCCGCCCGGGTAGCCTTTGCCATCAAAACTCTCGTGGTGATGAAGGATCAGCAGGCTTGCGCGCTCGAAACCCGGAATCTGGCGAAGAACAACCCACCCATATTCGGGATGCTTTTTCATGAGCTCATATTCTTCCGCGGTCAGGCGCGAAGGCTTATTGAGAATCGCATCGGGAATGCCAACTTTCCCGATATCGTGCAAGAGAGCGGCAACTTCGATGTCCGCGAGTTCACTTTGGTTGAGCCCCAGTTCTCCAGCGACATGAAGCGCCCATTCCGCCAGGCGCGTGCTATGCACACCTGTGTTGAGATCCTTGAGGTCGAGAAGTTGATTCAAGGCACAAACGAGAGAGCTCCGCAGTGCAGCGATCTCCTCCTCAGCGGCCTTGACGCGAAGTGGAATTATCGAGGCCGCCTGGAAAGACGGCGCAGGAGATGCCATTGCAGGAAGCGATGCTTCGGAAGCCAGAACGGAAGCAGGCAGCATCGTCATTGATTTCCATTCACAGAAGACAATGTTTGGAAGACATCGAGTTCGCCATTGCCCATGTTCGGTCCGATCCAATTGGCGTGAGCTATGGCGGCTGCCGCTGTCGATTGGTTCCATCCGGATTGCAAATTCAGGAGTAGCGCGGCAGTCCCTGCAACCATTGGCGACGTGAACGAAGTGCCGGACGTCGCAGAATAGGTGCCGAAGGGATAGGTCGTGACAATGTTCTCGCCAGGAGCGGCAACCCAGACAACCTGGTCACCGTAGTTGGAGAAGGACGAGCGTTGGTCGGAATCGTTCGTGGACGCGACACCCATGACATTCGGCAACCCCGCGGGATATACGACTTCGTCTTCGCCGTCATTCCCGGAGGAAGCGGCGCAAATGACGTTGTTTGACGTGGCGTAGTTCAGCGCGTCGGTCAATTCGGTTGAATTCGTCGAAAGCTCAAAACTCATGTTGATGACGTTGGCGTTATTCTGCACGGCGTAATAAATCGCTGCGATGATGTTTGAAAGAGTGCCCGTGCCATTGGAGCTGAATGCCTTCAGCGGCAGCAAGTGCGCCGTCGGCGCGACGAGGTGAATGACGCCCATCACTTCGGTGCCATGGCCGAAGGCCGAATACGGTGAACCATCGAGCATTGCAGCCGTATGCTGATCCAACATCGCGGCAGTGTGCTGGTCAACGAAAGCGGCCTGGCAAGAACTGCACGCCGTACCGGTCGCGCCGTTCAAATCTGTCATTTCCGAGCCGCCGGGTTGGTTGCGCGTGAAGTCATATCCCAAGAGAAGAACGGGTTTCAGAGCTGGATGGTTGGGATCAACACCGGTATCAATGTCCGCAACGATTCCCGTGCCGGTTACGTTGAAGGTGTTCTGTGCTTGCGCGACGCGAATGATCTGCGCCGCAGGTTGATTCACGTAGCCATTCCAAACGATCGTGCCGTAGTAATTGACCGGCGTTTCTTGATACAGGTTCGTCGGCACCGTGGTTTGAAATGGGCCAGCGTTTGTGCTGATCGGAAGTGTGATGAACTGATCGGGTTCAGCGTCGAGAATGCCATCCACCAACTGGAGAACCGAGGCGAGAACATCGGGGAGAAGCCCCTGAGCCGGTTGAACAAGGAACACCTGGTTCAGGTTTCCGTCGAGATTGCGGACCACGGTGCAGGCGTTCACAAGGCAAACATTCTGTAGACCTGCGAGGCCAAGGTTCGTGCGGACAATGACTGCCTGAGGCTGGCCGAGAACGTCGTTGACTGTGGTCGTGAGAGTCTGGGTCACATTCGAAAGGAGGCCACCAAGGAGGCCTTGAGCTCTGGCTGGGACCGGCCAGAGAGAGACAACAAATAAGGCGAGTAACAGAGGCATGCGCTTCATGGTTGGACCTACTCCTTTTGGCGGCTGCAATCTTTGCGAAGTTCCAGCCTGCCTGTGACAGCGAAATCGCTCAATGGTACGACCGTATATTTTTGAAGCAATCATGGGCTAAACCCTCTTCCTAGTACGCTTGTTCTTTTGAGACGAAGCGGAGCTAACATTTTTAGAATCAATAAGTTCTGCATTTGAAGCTGCGGCTTTTGAGGAAAGCTCAACCAGAGGAATTCTGATAGGCATTCCCTCCGGCAGGTCCACCTGCATTTGCAGTGGACCCTTGAGGTCGCATTCCAACTGGAATTCGCCGAACTCGTTCGTCACTGACTTGGCGAGCACCTTGCGGCCTTTCCAGAGCGTAACCGGCACATGAAGCGGCGCGTCCGCAGGGCTCGCGGAGTTCAGGACTTGGCCGACTAGGGAGATTGTGTCGGAATCGAACCGCGGCTCCATGCGAAGATCGATTCGATAATTGCCGTGGCCATAGAGCAACTGGCGGCCAATTGCGGCGGTCGAGCGCACACCGGCCATTGCGGGCGTCTGGAAACTGTCGAAAATTAGCTCTGCCACAGATACCTTTCTGGGACGCGCGTGGATAGCCAAGAGGCCCTTTGCGACGCGTACAGACGCTTCTGGAGGCTGAAAGGCACCTTCACGATGCGCCACGTCATTAACGTGCGTCCACATGGCCAAGGCTTTTGCGCAGGCCTTGCAGCCGGTTTGTAAGTGATCCTGCATCGTCGTCTTGTCCTTCTCTTTCAACACGTTACGGGCGAAGTCGGCCCATTGCTCCAACGTAAAATGCTTCATTTCACCATCCCCCCAATTTAGTGAATCCAAATCCGGGCTACCATCCTGTGTCCCCGACCTCCACTTCCATGCCTGTCAATAAGGGTGGGGAGGGCGTCAAAAAATATAGGCAATGATTGAAGAGGAACTTCAGTCGGAGGAGATCTTACCAATCAGGGTAAAGGGCGCCCAGTAATAGGGATGCGGAAAACGGTCGCGCAATTCGAGCATGGCATCCCGCAAAGCAGCGGGCCGGGCCCTGCTGTCTTGGAGGCGACGGTAAAAGACGGTCATGAACTGAGCAGTGGTCAGGTCGTGGACGTTCCACAGAGTCAGCAAGAGCGAATGCGCACCGGCGTAAAGCAATCCGCGAACCAGGCCCAGCAACTCATCGCCTGCGGTAACGACATTCAATCCAGTTGCGCAGCCGCTCAAAGTGACCAGTTCCGCTTCGAGTCTCAATTGATAGAGGTCGTAGAGGCTCAGATAGGAATTGCCGAGGCGAATGCTGGAGAACATTGGATTGTCCTGGCGGAAGGCGCCGTGCGTGGCAATGTGAATGATGCGGCTGACCGCACCCTTCTTGCGCAGTGCATTTTCGTTGGCGTCTGCGCCGAGAAGCAATTCGGCGCCGGGCAGGATTTTGGCGACGGCACGGGCTTCTTCGAGGATGAGCGGAGCCTGCGCGTCGGGTACGCCCATGACCAGCGGTGGGCCTGAGGCGTTGGATGTTTTCTCTTGTGAGAAGGCGAAGACAGCGGCGCTCGGTGCATACGATATCGTGAACGAGTCAATCGCGTAGCGGTCACCGTCAAAGAGCGCATGGAAAGGCAAGTAATGCAAAACGCCGTGGGCAACAATGGTCAGGTGTTTGCCGCAGAGAAGGTTGCGCAATGGCGCAAGAACTTCCGCGTAGAGATTGTGCAGATGAGCTTGCGCTGAATCGAAAAGAGGCTTTTGGAATTGATGAACGTAATCCCCACCGATATGAAATTTGGCAATTTGAAAATGGAACAATCGAAGCAAGTTGACGACGCGCGAAATCGGAGTGAGAGGGACGACATCTAGCGTCTTTTGTGTGAGGACGGCTGCGACGAATTGATCTCGTACGGTGAAATACTCGATGAGCGTGGTATCGGATGGCAGAGAAGCGCGGATGCGATCGAGTGACACCCGCGCGCGATCATCGCCAACAGCTTGCGAAGCAGGAACATCTCGAAGGGCGCGCAGCAATTCATTTTCATGCGCGAGCGCCTGTTCCTGCAATTTCTCGATGCGTTCGGGAGATGGAGCATCCTGCTTTAACTGCTCGATTTCGATGCGGCGGTAATACCAATTGAGTTCCTCGCGCATTTCGCGAATGCGCCGCACCAAGCCGCTCTGCCCGGAAGTTGATTCCGGCAGCGCCTGGGCATGGTGGACGAGAAGCTCCGCGAGGCTGCGCGACTTGGCCATTTCCATGAAGCTGAAGGATTCCTCAGCGGTGTTTTCATGCGTCGAGCGATTCATGCAGATCTCAACCAAACGCTCGTAGACCTCAAGACGATTCTTCATGAAAGCGATTTTCAACTCTTCGCCATGGAGGCTGCTGCGCAGCGTTTCGAGCGACTCGCGCGCTCGTTGATAGGATTGGTATGCACCGTCAGAGTCGCTAGAGGCTTCATGAATTTGGCCGAGCAGGAATTCCGCCTGGAAACGCAATGCGGGTCTTTCGAGAGAAGAGAGGCGGTCAAGAGCGCGAGAGCATTCCATCTTTGCGGCAGAGATATCGCCGGTCTGCAACGAAAGCCGCGCGAGCAAGAGCTGGCAGAGAACAGCCTTTCCCGGGAGGAATGAAGTATCGAAAAACGAAGCCGCGCGAATGCAAAGACGGCGAGATTCGAAGTAACGGCCCTCGTTGTAGAGGACGATCGCTCGATACAGGTCGATCAGCCACGGCCATACGAGATTTTTTTCGCGCAGAAACTTTGTGCGGGCCTGGTCGAACAATTCCAGCGCACGGAGCGGCTTGCCAATTTGGCTTAATGCCATGGCTTCGTTGGCCTGGCATTTGGCTTCTTCATAACCCATTCCGAGCTTTCGAAACCGTTCGTAGCCCTCATGAGCCACATCGTGAGCTTCCGTACTAAGGTTCAGTTCGAGATAGATTTCAGAGAGATCGAGATAACAAAGCGCGAGGACGTGTGCATCACGATTTTCCTCGCACATGGCGCGCGTTGCGCGGAGCATCTCGATGGCGCGGCTGTATTCGCCGCGGAGGTAATAAAGGTATGCGATGTTGTAATCGGCTTGCGTGACGAGCAAAGACATGCCGTGCTGCACGCACATTTCGCGCGCGCGTTGATATGTAGCGAGTGCACGGGGAAAATCGTTCAGCGTAATGAGACAGACGGCCATGTTGTAAAGCGCGACAGCAAGACCTTCGGTGTCGCGAAACGGCAGCAAGCTCTCATACGCGCGTTCATAACAAGCGAGCCCTTCTTCGAAGCGATCCTGCCGGTGATAGATGTTTCCGACATTGATTTCGAGGTGCCCGAGCCGCTGTTTGTCGCCAAGTTTTTCGAAGATTTTTTTGGCCGCGGCCGCCGCCTGAAAAGCGCGATCGTATTCCCCGAGTAAAATCAACGGCTGTATGGAAGGGATAAGAGTGCGCGCTTCCTCCCGCACATCGCCGATATCGCGAAAGAGGCGCAGAGCTTCGGCGTGAAAATCGAGCGCCTGCCGATTGTCTCCAATCATGTAGAGCGCATTCGCCTTGGAGCGCAGACTGCGCGCCAAAACTTCGCGATTACGCAATCTTCGAGCCATCACGACAGCCGCTTCGGCAAGAGAAAGCGCCTGGCGCGTATCGGCACGTAATTGCGCACGGACAACCTCGTTCAAGTAAAGAATCACGTTCTTGCGGCAAAGGCTTCGGTGACGCGCAAGATAGCGCGCGCGGCTGGCATGGTCCTTTAAATTGGATAAAGCCTTGAGGACTTCCTTTCGTATGGGATCGGAATTGGCGCGCCGCTTCACGAAAAACCTACTTCGGTCAAATTCTTGCGCAGGCGTTCGAGACAACGCTGGCGGATGAAGCCAATCGAGCCGACTGCGAGTCCGAGTTCAGAAGCGATTTCCTGGTAAGGGCGGGCAGGCTCCTCGAAAAAGAGCATGTAAACCAACCGGCGGCATCTCAGGGGCAAATTTGCCATCGCCTGACGAAGCCCCTGCTCTTCTTCCACCTGCCGCAAAATCTTCTCCGCGATGGCGGGCGCGACGGGTTCTGGCATCTGAGCGTCGGGGTCGGAAGGCGTCATGCGCAGCAATTGTCTCTTGTGATGAAAGCATTTATGCGCGGTCACCTGCATGATCCATTTCGGCAGCGCCTTTGGCTTGCGCAATTTCGGAAGCTCGGAAAGCAATTCAAGACAAACGGATTGAAAAATGTCAGTAGCGTCGTCCGCGGAGAAACCGTACTTGATGGGAATCGAGAATATGAGGTTCTTGTACTTGTCGATCAACGCGGACCACGCGGCTTGCGAGCCTCGAAGACATTCGCGGACCAAGCGCGAATCGGTCCACGTGATGCGTTCAGCCCCGCTAGCCGATTCAGCGAACATAGAGCTGGTCAACGTTCCAGAGGACATAAGGGTCCAGAATCACGGGATGAAAATTGCCGACGCGATTTTTTGCGCCGACAAGAATGTCCGGGCTGGCGAGGCAGATAATGGGCAACTCCTGGGCGACAATTTGCTGCACGCGGTCGTAAAGTTGCTTGCGCTTCGCATAATTGAGCGTGACGAGCTGCTCGTTCATCAGGCGATCCAGTTCCGCTTCCCACGGAGTGGACGGATGAGCCTCGTTGAGATGCCAGAGGTGCGTTTCGCCGGAGGAGAGCCAGACGTTCATTTCGGTGTTGGGGTCGGCGTCACCGTCCGCGAGGCCCATGATGGCGGCCTCGTAATCGAAGGAATTAAGGAGGCGGTCGACCATGGCGCCGAAGTCGAGAGAGACGACATGAGTGTTCATGCCGAGCTGACTAAGATCGTTCTGGATGAGTGTAGCCATTTTCGTGCGCTGCACGTTCGAGGAACTCGTGAGGATGGAAAATTCAACGGGGTTTCCTTGTGGGTCGACGAGCGAACCATCCGGCTTCCACGAAAAACCGGCGCTCTTCAGCAACGCGCGCGCACGAGCCGGAGAATGAGACGGCGGAGCAATAGAGGGATCGAGCCACAGCTTGTTGCCCGGCGTGACTTGGCTCGCGAGCGGCATCGCACGCCCTTCGTAAACTAAGCGCACGATAGCGCGGCGATCTATCGCAGCAGAAACGGCCTGGCGGAAGCGCAAGTCGCGAAACCAGGTTTGCTTCTTGCCGATTTGCGCGAGATTTTTCGTCGAAAGATCGTTCAGGTTGAAAAACAGGAAATTGTATTCAAGTCCCGGACCGAGATCGTTGAGATGATAATTTCTCGCCGCCGCTTGGCGAGCGAGGACGGAATAGTCTTCTGCGCTGAAGCGGCTGAGAACGTCTGTCTCGCCGGACTCAAAGCGGATGACCTGAGCGTCCTCACTTGGAACAAAGAGAAACGTGATTTCGTCGAGATACGGCAGCCGCTTTCCGGCGGAATCTTCCTTCCAATAAAACGGATTGCGCTCCAGGACGAGGCGCTGGCCGGGCACGTACTCTTTGAGACGATAGGGACCAAGGCCGGCGAATTGGCTCGACTGCATCGAAATGCCCCACGCTTGGGAGAAGCCTCCGTTGCGGTATGCGGCCTCGAGAAGATGTCTGGGTAGAATCGGGAAACCATCGAAAAGACGCTCGGCGGCAGCATAGGGTTGAGCAAGACGAAAGCGCACGGTGTAATCGTCTATTTTTTCGACGGAGATTGGTTTGCCGCCGACAATCAGCAAATCGCGTTGCGGTGAATGTACATTTTCATCGAGATAGACTCGGAAGCTGAAAATGACATCATCGGCGTTGAACCTCTGACCATCGGAAAATCGCAAGCCGCGACGAAGATTGAGTGTGTAGGTGAGGCCATCGCGAGAAACGCTCCAGGATTTGGCGAGAGCAGGCTCTGTTTTCTGGGTTTGGCGATTGATGTGAATCAAATCTGAATTCATGCAATAGATGACATCCTGCGAAGAGGCATCGGAGGCCAGTGCGGGATTTAGAGTTTTGGGCTCGGAACGCAAGGCAATGGTGAGAGATCCGCCAAAGCGTCCCGGCGAACCTGCCGCAACCATCAGTTCTTCTGGTGTCTGCGCGAACAGAATTCCTGATACGAGAAACACGCACGCCGCCAAGACTGTCGAGGCGGCAAACATGCACTTCAAAAAGCGAACATCGCGCATAAAGAAATTCTTAACAGAGAACTCGCGGTTTTTACAGCGGGATGGACTTCAAGCGTTCCTGGAGCGCATCGGCGGTCATGGAATAAGCGAAAAAAATGGGGACGAGCAGCATAACCGGCAGAAACATCCACCAATAAGAGGACAGCACGTAGTATTGCTGTAACGACGCGAGAAGACTGCCCCAGCTCGGCATCGGTTCGCCCACGCCTAGGCCAAGGAAGGTCAATGTCACTTCGGCAAGGATGTATTGCGGAATGAGAAGCGTCATTTGCGTAAGGACGACGCTATAGGTCTGTGGCAGAACGTGCCGCCGCAGCAAGTAAAAGTCCGAGGCGCCGAAGCCACGAGCCGCCGTGACAAAATAGCGTTCCTTGGCGCTGAGTACGACGCCGCGAATCAAACGCGCAGGGGGCGCCCAGCCGATCAAACCGATCACTGCGACCAGCAGAAGAAAAACTTGCCACTGAGATACATGGAGCGGCAAAGCGGCGCGAACAGCGAAGAGAAGATAAAGCCAGGGCAACGCGAGAAACATTTCGCCGCCGCGCATAAGCGCGGCATCAATCCAGCCGCCATAGAATCCCGCGAGTGAGCCGATAATTATGCCCAACGAAAGTGAAAGTGCCGCGGCGATCAGACCAGCGGCAAGGGAAATCTGGCCGCCATAGAGGAAGCGAGAAAATTGATCACGGCCGAAATCATCTGTCCCCATCAGAAAAATGCGGGCTGGATCGTCAACGCCGAACAAATGCAGATGCGATGAAAACAGGCCAGCGATTTTGTACGGTGCGCCAGTAACGAAAAATCGTAACGGATAGATCCCGCGAGTATCGGGCAAGTAGGCGCCAAAGGTGTTTGGATCATCCTTCAAGCCGTAAACAAAGGGACGGAGGTGGAGCTTTCCTTGCGCGTCGACAAAATGCATGCGCGAAGGAGCAGCGTAAGGAAAATCGCGGTCCTGCGCCGAAAAGTTGTATGGAGCGAAGAAGCCTGCAAACAAAATGAGCGCGTGAAATCCCGCGAGCAGAATGAGAAGTGTCCAGAGTTTGTAACGATGCATCATTGGACCGACTCGGCGCGAATTCGCGGATCGCTCATGAATAGGAGAAGATCAGCCAGCAGATTTCCCGCCACCAGAAAAACGGAGGAAAGCATCACTACGCCGATGACGACATAAATGTCGCGCGACAGAATCGATTGAACCATTAAAGGGCCGAGGCC
>JASHRL010000100.1 GCA_030037355.1 Candidatus Acidiferrales bacterium
TTGCAATATTCGACGAAGACGTCGAAATAGCGATTTTCTTTGAACACTCCGGTATCGATCAGTTCGAATTCAGGATCGTAACGTGTGCGGCGCTTATTTTCCGCGACCAACTGCTCATAAGGAAACGCGGCTTGGGGATATTTATAAAGGCATTTGAGGTAAGAACTGGTCGGCGTGGCGTCGAGATAATAATAATATTCCTTCACGTCCTCGCCGTGATTTCCCTGAAGATTTGTGAGGCCGAAGAGGCGCTCCTTTAGGATCGGATCACGCTCGTTCCAGAGCGCCAAAGCAAAGCAGTAACGTTGATGGCGGTCACTGAAACCGGCGATTCCATCTTCACCCCAGCGATAGGCGCGCGACCGGGCATGTTCGTGCGGAAGATAATTCCACGCGTCGCCGTTCGGACTGTAGTCCTCGCGCACGGTGCCCCATTGGCGTTCGGAAAGGTAAGGCCCCCAGCGTTTCCAGTGCACCTTGCGTTGTCGGAATTCTTCGAGGCGCTGCTCTTCGGCCGTCATCCACTGCTCCTTCGGAAAAGCAAACAATCTATCGTATCTCATTCTCAGGAGCCGCCGCTATTGGCTATGCAATCGATGCAAACACGAAGAAGTGTATTGGGAAACCTACGGAGGGGAAGAAAAGCGATTCCTGCAGCACCCATCATGCTGACGGAACTTACAAGAATGTGGAACAGCGCACCCCAAGGGCGCCGCAAATTGCGACTAGCGATCGTGAGTCTTTCGTGTATGGGGCGCCGGCAGGAACAATTGCGCGGCAGCATGGCCCATAGCGTCGTATCCTGCATCGCCCGGGTGCAGATGGTCTCCTGAATCATATGCGGGCAAGAATTGGCCTGGCTTATTCGGATCGCGTGTGACTTCATCGAAATCAATCACGCCATCGAAGACACCGCTTGTGCGAATCCAGCTGTTAACGGCTTCGCGCTGAGCCTCGCCATCGGACGTCTCGTAGAACGCGCCTTCGAAAGGCGTCAGCGTGCCGCCGTAAACCAGGATGCCGTGTGCATGCGCGCGTTCGGCAATTTGTTGAAGAGCGGCAATGATGTCCTGAGCAGCCACGGCTTGCGTGGTGTATTCTCCCGCAGCCATGTGTGGCCAGCCGATGTCGTTGATTCCTTCAAGCACAATTAAATAACGCACACCATCCTGCGCGAGAACATCGCGATCGAAACGCGCAAGAGCGCTTGGACCCGCCACATCATGCAAGAGCCGATTCCCAGAGATTCCTTCATTCAGGACGGCCAAAGGCGCGTCGCCGCGTTTTGCGAGCTGTTCGGCGAGGATATCTGGCCAACGATGGTTCAGATCAAGAGTGGAATAGGCACCGTCGGTGATGGAATCGCCGAGCGTCACAATCGCTGCCGTTCGCGGACTGGCAACGACCTCGACGCCGGAGAGCCAACACCAGGACGCAGCCGTCTTCGCAACGGGCATGTCCGTAGTTGCCGTGAAGTCGCCCGCGCCAGATATGTACGTGGTTTGATTGCCAAGTGCGTGCCACGTTGCGGGGCCCGTAGACTCAGGAAGATATATGCTGACTGTGAGACGAGTCAGAGCGGCCACATGTAAGTGAACCGGATCGCTCAGCGCCATTGCCCCGGGCGGGATGACGAACGACGAACGGCCACTAAAGGTAAGCGCGCGATCCGTTCCGGCAATGATTGCTGCGCCTTTATCCGTCAGCGCGACATGCGCGCCACCCAGCGTGACGGCAGCGTTGCCGAAGGCGTTAGAGAATCGCACGCGCAATTCCTCTCCGCCGATACTTACACGCACGATCATGCGCACCGTCTGATTGCTAAATCCGGTGTCCGATGACGCCTGCTGCGAAGCCTGTGCGGGCGGCATTTGCGGGGATGCGGCCCACGTGCCAACCCAATGTTCCGCCGTTCCTTCACTCTGTGCCGCACCGAGGCCGGGCAGAAAAGCAATGACACCCAAAAGCGCCGCTACTCGAATTGGAGATCGCAAGTTGCGCAAAACAGAGCTCATGCTCGCCTCCCGGCCGCGCGAGTATACACTGAAAAGCTTCGGCCACTTCGCAATGTCCAGCTTCTCCTGAAAACCGATGTGAACGAGCACTCATTCTTGCCGAGAGACACATGGCAGTTCCAGGTTTTTTCAGCATCAAATGCCGCAACGGCTGCTGATGATGTACACTCTCCCGCGGGAATCGGGGTTAAATCCCGAGCTTTTTCGGGATTTAAGCGTGCCAAGTTCCCTGACGCGACAACGAACTCAAAGATGAGGTTGAACATAATCTGATGGAACATGCAAAGGATTTTTCGCGAGTGCGATCGCAGGTTACGAAGACAGTGCTCTGGGCATTTTTTTCAGCGCTATTTTTCGCGCTTCCCTCCTCTGCCCAGACCAATATCACTGGACTTTGGGATTTCCAAACGCCCACAGGAGATGGGAATGTTCACCACCTGTATCTGGATTTGAAGCAAGACGGCCAAACAGTGACGGGCAAAGTCAGCTTCGAACCTAATCGGAGTGTTCCGATCAGCGACGGAATTGTGCGCAATGGCGCACTGCATTTCGTCGTGAATTTTGGACGGCCGCCGCGGACGCGGCGAGTTACCTACGACGGGACCGTTAAAGGCGACAAGATCACGCTGACGTCCAGATCCGTGGGTAGGCCGGAAATGAACGGAGTGGCGATGCGGGCCAACCCGAGCGTTTTGCTGCCGCCGGCACGACTGCCTCTTCCGGCGCTACATAATGTGGCGGACAACGGCCTGGCGCGGACGCCGCCGATGGGTTGGAACAGCTGGAATAAGTTTGCGGGCAAGGTGAACGATCAGGATGTCCGCGAGATGGCGGACGCAATGGTATCGAGCGGGATGAAGGCTGCCGGCTACGTGTATATCAACATTGATGACACGTGGGAAGGCCCGCGAGATGCGAATGGAAATATCACGAGTAACTTGAAGTTTCCAAACATGAAAGCGCTCGCGGATTATGTTCATTCGAAGGGATTGAAAATCGGCATCTATTCTTCGCCGGGGCCCCAGACGTGCGCGGGTTACGAAGGCAGTTACGGCCATGAGCAGCAGGATGCCGATACTTACGCCGCGTGGGGATTCGATTACCTCAAGTACGACTGGTGCAGCGCGGGCGAAATCTATAAGAACACGGAAATGCAGCCGGTTTACCAAAAGATGGGCGATGCATTGCTGAAGACTGGACGGCCGATCGTCTTCAGTTTATGCCAATACGGTGAAGACGATGTTTGGACATGGGGCGCAAAGGTTGGTGGAAATCTGTGGCGCACAACGGACGACATTCAGGATAACTGGAAGGCCATGTCCGGGATCGGGTTCTCGCAATTCGACATTGCAAAATACATCCGGCCCGGGCACTGGAATGATCCCGACATGTTGGAGATCGGCAATGGCGGCATGACGAATGAAGAATACCGGACGCACATGAGCTTGTGGTCAATGCTGGCAGCGCCGCTGCTTGCGGGCAATGACTTGCGGACGATGTCGGAAGGAATCAAGGACATCCTCACGAATCGAGAGGTGATCGCTATCGATCAGGACCCTGATGGAACGCCTGTGCGGAGGATATCCGACCCCGAATCTACCGCGGTTGTCCTGGAGCGGCCACTGCATGGAGGTTCGACGGCGGTTGGCCTTTTCAATAAAGCGGACCACCCGCAGGATGTCACTGTGCAGTGGAGTGATGTTGGCATGTCGAACAAGACGCTGAAGGTGCGGGACCTCTGGAAGCATGCCGATGTGCCGGCTTCCGGAGCGAGCTACACAGCGACCGTTCCGGCGCACGGCGTCGTCCTGCTGCGTGTGACACCGCTACATTAGAGCGGTTAACGCGGGAAGCCCAAGCGCCTTCTCGTGTGTCAAAAGCGATTTTTACTTCTTTGTGTGGAGGTTGGCTGGGAGGCCTGGACTCGAACCAGGATAATCAGATCCAGAGTCTGATGTACTACCGATTGTACGACCTCCCATCCGATTGAAGCGAAAACTGCAAGGCGAGAGCCCGCTTATTACTGTATGCACGAACGGAGTTTTCGTCAACCGCTTCGCGAATCGCGATGTAAATCTCGTTTGCCGCTCAATTTTTTGAGCGCACGCGCCCCTGTACAGAGATTCTGATTTCAAATAATCGCAAATGCCTTTTCTCGTGCGGGCGAAGCTTGCTCTTCCGAACAGGGAACTGTCCCTCGGTACAGGCGATGAAAAATTAAGTCCAGTACTATTGCGGTGGCCATCGCCGCAGAGCAAAATTTACATAGAGGGTAGAGCGCGATGGCGAGTTCGACGACGGAAATCCCGGTTTCCTCCGCAGCCCCAAAGACAAAATCGAACGAAGCCCTGGAAGCCGAAGCCGTCGGTCTGGAAGTTGGCGTTCGCGTACATGGTTCGCAAATCACCGCGGTAGTTTTGGAATCCACCGAGCACGTAGAGCCGTTCGAGGAAGACACGACCACGATGATTGTGTTTCCGCGCGGCGGCGTCGTCAAATTGCGCGCGCGAGTTCGCACGGGTCACGCGCTGGTGTTGACCAGCCTGCAAACGAAGCAAACGGCGCTCTGCCGTATCGTGCAGGTCAACAGCGCAGGATCGACTTCGAGCTATGTGAAACTTGAGTTCATTCAACCGGCGCCGGGATTCTGGGGCGTGCACTTCCCTTCAGATCCACCGTCCGCGACGGCAGTGGTGCAACCTGCGCCGGCTCCCGAATCCATTGCTCCGCCAATTGCGGCAAAGCCGGCGGCTCCAACAACTCCGGTCATTCCTGTGACGCCACGAATTGACGCTTCGCCAGTCACGACGAGCCTTGTTAGTCCAGCTGTCAGCGAGACTTCGATTCCATCATTGGTGAAGAAGGATCCCGTCGTCGCGGCACCACCGGCGGTTGAGTACGCGGCGCAGAAAATTGGACAGCGGGAAGAACTCGTACCACTGGCGAACGATCAGCCGGTTGTCGAAATGAAGATTGGAACCCCGACGAAGCCGCTCGTGGCACCGGTCATGCCGGCCAAACCTGCGGTTCCGGCCGCGCCGAGCCGTTCCAATGGCAATGCCGCGACAGCACGCGGCAGCATCGAACCGTCTGTCTTCGACAGCCTTTCGACCGAAGAGGAAGTCTTCGCGCGCGAGCCGGAAGTGACGCGGCCGAGCCCGGTCAACATTCGAACATCATTTGATCCTTCTTCGATCTTGCAACCCGCAGCGGCGAAGCCGCGCTCCCATGGCTTTGCCATCGCAAGCATTGTCGTTGTTGTTTTGGGACTCGCGGGCGGGGCAGGATACTACTTGCGCCACCATTCACTGCCATTTCTACATTTGCAGACGGCAAGCGCCAGCTCCGCTGCTGTGCAGCCACCGGCAAGCCAGGCGCCATCTCAACCGACGACAGAGGCCTCAAGCACAGCGGTTGCAAAACCCATAAGCGATTCTCCCGCGACAAAGACCTCGGCCTCGGCAGGACCGACTCATGTGAGCGCACCGGCTCTTTCGACGATTACGGTTACGCCGGTGCACAGCGGGGAGAAAGTCGTCAATCCAGACGATGAGGACCAAGCACCTTCGAACAGCGCGGTGAATATCTACGCTGGCGATCTGACAACACATGCGGCGATCACACCCCGCAGCGCGGCCACCATTCTCGCGCAGGCCCCCGAAATCGGCGGCACGGATGCAGTTGCTCCGAGCTCGGAAGGGTTGAACTCACTTGTTCCGGGAAACGCGGGCTCAAAACTCCCGGCGCCAGCTTCGCCTCCGCTAGCGGCACCGAAGCCCGCACCGGTGCAAGGCGGACGCGCCACGCCGCCGAGGTTGATCTATTCGGTGAATCCGATTTTCCCCCAGGCTGCCATCACGGCGCAGCTCGAAGGCGACGTGCAGATTGAGGCGCAGATCGATGCGAAGGGGAAAGTGACTTCTGTCAAAGTGGTCAAGGGTCCCAGCCTTCTGCGAAACGCTGCGATCGAGGCTGTCCGCCAATGGAGATACTCTCCAGCAACACTGGATGGCAAACCGGTGGCGACGGAGTACATGGTGACGGTTAACTTTCGCCTGCACCAGTAAGCAAGAGCATCTGATGGACTACGAATCCATCCTGCGGAAAATCCACTAACCAGCGGGAACGAGTCTCTTATTTCGGATGTAATAGTATGAGCCGCGCCATTCGATGCGCCGCTTGAAGAAGCTCGTCAGCCAGACGACAAAAGCGAAGCCATCGCGCACTGGCACGAGATACATCTTCTTGCGCAACAGCGGATCGTTTACGCCCCACACGCCAACAGTCCACGCCATCGTGCCGCGCAGCACGGCATATCCCGCCAAATAGAACACCGAGAGCTGCCACCACGGCGCAATCGCAGCCGCAAGAATGGCCCAGGGCAAACCCTGCGTGAAGATCAGAGAAAAATGGCCCCAGGGCTGGGAGTGCTTCATCGTCAAATTCCATCGAACCTGATGGCGGAAACACTGCGCGAGAGTCTGCGTCGGAAAAACAGTGAAGACGGGGAAAGTAGTGACCTCGACGCGATAGCCGAGGGCATGGATGCGATGGCCCAGTTCGTAATCGTCGGAAAAATGATCCACGAGCGCTTCGAAGCCACCGATCTGCGCAAGTCGCTCTTTGGTTGTGGCCATCGTTGCGCCGAGAGTGAAATCCACTCCTCCGAGTTGCCAGGCGGAGAGCACGCCAGCATCGAAATCCGAGGTGTTTCCGAGCGCTTCCATTTCGGAAACGAGCGTTCCATCCGTGATGCCGCGATAGAGGCACGTAACGGCGCCGACTTTAGGATCGGCAAACGGTCCGGCGACGGCGTAAAGGTAGCCGGGAGCAACGCGAATGTCGCTGTCGCTGATGATCAAAATGTCGTACTTCGCTTCCCGCACCATGCGGCAGAGTTTGTTCACTTTGTCGCCGGTACCCAGCGGCTCCGCTCCGATGAGGAGTCGAATCTTGCACTGTGGAAAATCCTGCATGAGTTTGCGGATGATCGGTATAGCCGGATCGGAATCTTCCGTGACACCGAAAATAATTTCGAACTCAGGATACTCCTGGCGGCAGAAGCTCGCATAATTCTCGTAGGCTTTGCGGTCGAGGCCGCGCACCGGTTTCAGCACGCTGACGGGAGGCGTGAAATCTCTTTGAATTGGAGGGCGATTGCGAAAGAAACGCCTGGCGGCGGTGATGGCCAGCAAATAATACCCGAACGGACCGAGCGCCAAAGCCAGCAGCGACCAGCGCAGAATTTCATACCACATGGCGTGCCCCTAGCTTGCGCATCAATCGAACGCCGAATTCTTGAATCAGGCTACACAGACCAAAACGACTCCGAGGCAAACCAACAGGACGCCGACCCAGCGCCGTGTTTCGACTTGTTCGCCGAGAAGAAACTTGCCGCCCAAAGCGCCGACAACGTAGCTAAGCGCTGTGACGGGTACGACGAAGCTGACGTTCTCCCAGGAAAGCAGCGCGAGCAGCGCGAAGAACGACAAAGTCATCAAGCTGATCCCGAACCACATCCAGCCCACTCGAAAGGCGCTGACGATGGTCCGAAGCAAGTGGCGCGGATGAAAACGATGCACTTCGCCGATGTGCTTCATTGCGCGGGTTACCGCGAGTTCTCCGCCCGTCCCGCCAAAGATGATTATTGCCAGCGAAATGGCGTCGCGAACGCTCATCCTTCCTCCGTCGTTCGCGGCGGCGTGCCGCCGACCAGCACCACGCCAATGAAAATCACGAGCACGCCAATCCAGCGCATCCACGGGATCACTTCGCCGAGAATCAAATAACCCAGCACGGCAACAACCAGGTAACCCGTCGCGGAGGCCGGCTGCACATAGCTATAGTCCGCCCAGGAAAGCACCAAAAGGTAGGCGATGAAGAACAGAAGCAAGGAAGAGATTCCCAGCCAGATGGCGCCAGTGTGAAACGTTCTATCGAACGTGGCAAAGAGTGCGTCCGGACGCCAATTTGATACGGCTCCGATTTGCTTCATGCCTTTGCGCAGCAAGACGTCGCCGAGCGGCCCGAAAAATGCCATCAGACCGATCAGAAAGATCGTCTTGCCGTGCAAACGATGTGAAAAACTCATGCGCCCTGTGTCTCAGTAGGAAATTCCGCATTTGAGCGAGAAATCGGCTGGACGGTGATTGATGGCGGCTGCTTGGAGGCAGGCGCTTTGCCTGTCTTGGCGTATTTCCCACGCTCCGAGCGCAGCTTCATGAAGGAGACGGCTTCTTGGAACAGGCGCTTGCGTTCATTCGCGTCCCAGAGGGCTTCGCGGACGATGCGCCACACAACGCGCGGCCGGAAGTAATAAGAATCATAGAAGCGATTCACCGCGTCCATCATTTCCTCTCGGTTCAGGCCGGGATAAACGAGGTGCGGCAGTTGGTGGCCGCCGGAATCCGCGAGCGCTTCCGTAGCTAGAAATCCATTTGCATTTGCCAGGGTGTAAAGCTCCGTGCCCGGATAGGCATGCGCCATGGAAACCTGAATTGTTTCGCAATCCAGATCGCGGGCAAAATCCATGGTCCGCTGGATCGTTTCTTTCGTCTCGCCGGGCAATCCGACAATGAAGTCGCCGTGGATGCGAATGCCGACCTTCTTGCAGTTCGCGGCGAAGGTCCGCGCCATCTCGACTGTCGCGCCCTTCTTGATGTTTTTCAGAATTTGCGGGTCTCCAGATTCAAAGCCTACGATGAAGAGGCGCGCTCCCGCATCGGCCATGGCTTTCAACGTCTCATAATCGCTGTGCACGCGCGCCGTGCAGGACCATCGGAAGCCCACCGGCTTGAAACGCTTGCAAAGTTCGATGACGCGATCCTTGCGAATATTGAATGTATCGTCGTCAAAGAAGAATTCCTTGGCCTGTGGAAACATCTTGTGGGCCTGCTCGAATTCGCGAGCCACGCTGTCAACCGAGCGCACGCGCCAGGTATGGCCGGAAAGCGTCTGCGGCCAAAGGCAGAACGTGCACTGCGCCGGGCAGCCGCGCGAAGTGTAAAAGGAGACGAATGGATGGAGCAGGAATGGCACGTTGTACCGCTCGATGGTCAAATCGC
Organism: Candidatus Acidiferrales bacterium; assembly: GCA_030037355.1. Lineage (GTDB taxonomy): Bacteria > Acidobacteriota > Terriglobia > Acidiferrales > UBA7541 > DAHUXN01. Next base: position 9,080 of record JASHRL010000100.1, read on the forward strand.
GCTTATAAACATCTGTGGCGAAAGGCAGCTCATCGAGCTCGGCGGTATGCAGCGGAGACCGTGTGGGATTGTGAACCACTTGGCCGTCCTTGATGTAGCTCGCGTTGGCGATTTCGCTGAGTGGCTTGCCGTTCGCATAATCGACGACGGCGTAGTCGAATTCGCCGCGCACGATAAAATCGATGTCGGAGCTGGCCATCAGGCTTTCGTTGGGCTTGATCTGTACGTGCGGCCCGACGAAGGCAATCTTCAGGCCGGGCTTCGTTTCCTTCATGGCGCGGGCCATCTTCAGATCGCTTTCAAAACCTACTGTCGATGTGAAGAGAACTACGAATTCATAATCTTTGGCGATTTCTACGGTCTGCTTCGGAGTCACCTTATGCGGCGGAGCATCGAGCAAACGGCTGCCGGGCAGCATGCCCGCGGGATAGGTCAGCCAAACGGGATACCAATAGGATTCGATCTCACGCGTCGCAGGCCAGCGCGAACTTGCGCCCCCGTCGAAATTCTCGAAGCTCGGTGGATTGAGCAGCAGCGTTTTCATCACAGACGCCATTCAACATCCTCCTCGTGCACAACGGCACGATTGGAAATAGTCCGCCAGGGCAAAAAATCATTCTACTCGAATTCGCATCCCGCGAATAGAAATCGTTTGCAAAAAGTTCTCTCAGTGGAACACTTGCGCTAATTGCCCCGTGGCTTGCAGAAGATCGACCTCCGCGCGTTCCCGGGCGAGATCCGCATCCAAAAACGCCAGCCACTTCTCATTTTCCTTTACCCGCGCCTGCTCCAGATCGCGGAGCGTGGCCTGGCCCTGATTGAATTTCACTTGAATGCTCTGGAGCTGCTCCTGCGAAAGCTCCAAGTCCAAGCGCGCCACTGTGCTTCCGGCCTCTTTTTCTTTCAGCGTGCGGATCTTTTCCTCGGCTCCCATGCGCACAGTCGTTTTCTGATTGGCCAATTCCAATTCAGACTCGTTCAACTGGCTCTTGGCCAGCGCTGCATTGGCCGAAGTCCGTGCCGCGAAAATCGGAATGGTTATCTCCACGCCGACGTTCACATTATTTTGCTGATACTGTCGAAAATACTGCTGGTAATTGTTGATGTCGCTCAAGACGCTATATTCGCCAACAAGCGAAATGGTGGGCCAATAAGCGTCCTTGGCGCCGCGATAAACATGCTCGCGCGCGCTGCGCACATTTTCGGCCTCACGTATGGCAACGCTATGGTCCATCGCCGCACCCACTAAATTGTTGGATGCAGAAATCGCCGGTCGCGCATCGAGTTGCTCCGAAAGAGAGACCTGCAGGGGCGTATCGGGAGCAAGACCTGCCATTTCGCGGATTTGGGCTGACAGAATCTCGTCCCGGCTCTGCGACTCGACGATTTTTTGCTCTGTTTTCGCCAGGTTGAGTTCGTCTTGCGTGAGCGTCGCGGGAAGTTCAAGGCCCGCCTGAGCGCGCTCCCGCGTCACATCGAGAATCTTCTGCTGGCTTTGCTGATCGTCGAGCAGCAGAGCAAGGGAATGGCGGACAGCGGCCAGCTCGAGATAATCCAAAGCGGCGTCGGCCATCACCTTATCGCGCGTATTCTCATATTCGAGCTCTTGATTCTTGGCCAAGTCTTCATCCGAATGTTGAATGCCGCGTTTGGCTGGATCAAAAATGTCCTGATTGTAGGCAAGTTCGAAAACGGAAGGTACAGAGCCACTGGGCGTCTCGGGGATCCCATTCGTGTAGATATAGCCGGCGCCGGTATAGACGTTCGGATGAAAATCCGAACGGTCGACACCGACCTGACTTTTCGCCACAGCGTAGCGGGCGCGAGCGAGCGCCAGTTCGGGACTGTGCTGCAGGGCCATCGTCACGATCTTATCGAGCGTGAGCACCTGCGTGCCGTCGGCGGCCTGCGCGGGCTTAGCATCCGGCGATGCCGTCGTGGCCGCAGTCTGGTCCTGAAGCTGCAGCTTTATCGAGTGCGGCGCTTCCTGCGCCAGAATCGGGGCGCCAAAAAGCATTCCAACAAATGCAAACATCCATGCGAGGTTTTTTTTCATTTTCGTCTCATTCGTAGTGTAGTGATTCGACTGGCTGAAGTTTGGCTGCTTTGCTTGCGGGAAGATAACCAAAAAGGACGCCTGTCGCGCACGATACAGTAAACGCGAGAAGCACCGAACCCCAGGAAACCGGAATGGCGATGTTGCCGATATCCGGAAAAAGTTCCACGACGGTCGAGACGGCGAACGGAATCATCACGCCGATGAAAACACCGACGATAGCGCCAATACCACTGATAAGCACCGCCTCCATCAGAAATTGATAAAGAATCTCCTGCTGGCGGGCGCCGACAGCTTTCCGGATTCCGATCTCGCGCGTGCGTTCAGTTACGCTGACGAGCATGATGTTCATGATACCGATGCCGCTGATAACCAGCGCGATCATGGCGATGAGCAACAATACAACGGTCAGCGCAAGCGAGATATTTTTCGCCGTCTCCAGGATAGACGACAGGTTTTGCACCTGATATTCAGCGCCGGGGCGATGGCGGCTTCGCAAGATATCGCCGACATCTTGAGTTGCAAGAGGCACATCCTCTGGATTATCGGCCTGCGCGTAGAACGTTTTAATGTAGCTCTGGCCAGTGAAGTATTGGATCAATGGGAACGGAACGAGCGCGGAGTCCGTGGTAATTTCCGTCTGTCCGAACGTTTGGACTCGTTCGCGAAACACACCGATGACAACGAAACTCAAATTGCCGATGTGGATGCTCTTCCCCACCGGGTCTTCATAAGGAAAGGCCAGTTTGGCAAGGTGTTCGGTCAAGAGACATACTTTGCTGCTGGTGATGAAATCACCGTCGTCGAAGTACCGGCCACTCACAATGAGCAGGTTGCGAATCTGCTGAAATCCTTGCGTCACGCCGACCACACTCGCGGGGCGCGCGCCTTCGCCTGTTCCGACGGGCATGGAGATGTCGTGAGTCCCGGCGACTTGCGAGACTTGCGGGATGCCGCGCTTGATCGCTTCCATGTCGCCGACGGAAATTTCGTCGGACATCGCGGTGGGCTGCCCAAAGGGCGTTGTCAGCGACGCATAGACGATGTTCGAGCCGACCGCTTCGATTTCGCCGATGATGAATTGTTTGCCGGCGAGAGCAACAGTGACAACAAGAACGATGCACGCGCTGCCGATGACGACGCCGAGCATTGTCAGCATGGCGCGCATCTTATTGGCGCGCAGCGACTCCATCGCCAGGTTCCATGTCTCGCCCCAGACCATAGCTTTTAGCCTTTTCTCACGGCGTGTGCGCTGTGCCTCACTATAGCAAACCTGAATTCCTGGCAGTCGGATAATTCTTGACGCGCACAACGGCACCCATTACGATGCAGTCAGCGAGCTGCTGGGACGCCTGAAAACTCATTGCGCCATGCAAGCTCAGAAGCAGGCGCGCAAACTCGAAGTGAAGCTCAAATCAGGAAAGACATCGAAGCGCGAAGAGCCCTACGGAGTATGAATGATCGAAGGTAAGCGCATTGCGGTTGTCATGCCCGCCTACAATTGCGAGAAAACGCTCGAAGCAACTCTCCGCGACCTTCCCGACGTAGTTGACGTGAAAATTCTGGTGGACGATTCCAGCACGGACGGAACCGTCAAACTCGCCGAGAAACTCGGGTTGCAGGTTTTCGTGCACGACTGCAATTATGGCTACGGGCGCAATCAGCAGACCTGCTATCGCGAAGCGCTCGCCGCTGGTGCGGACATCGTTGTAATGCTTCATCCGGATTATCAGTACAATCCGGCGCTCGTTCCATCACTCGCAGGGCTGATTGCTTGCGGGAGCTGCGATGTGGCGCTCGGTTCGCGCATTCTTGGCGGAGGAGCGATTCGGGGAGGCATGCCGCTTTACAAGTATATTTCGAACCGATTTCTGACGGCATTTGAAAACCTCCTGCTGGGCGCAAAGCTCTCCGAGTACCACACCGGGTATCGCGCTTTCAGCCGAGAAGTCTTGTTGGCGCTGCCGCTGCTTGAGGATTCCGACGATTTCGTTTTCGACAATGAAGTCCTGGCGCAGGTGATCTATTTCGGCTTTCGAATCGGCGAAATTTCCTGCCCTGCGCGCTACTTCGAAGAAGCTTCCTCGATCAATTTTCGCCGCAGTGTGCGTTATGGTTTCGGCGTGGTCGCGACATCCTTGAAGTTTGCGCTCCAGAAGTCAGGACTGATGCGCTTTCGCATTTTCAAGGAAACCGGCCGCAAGCTGGACCTGAAATACTACTCGAACGGCACCCGCGAAGTTGCCTCTGCCCGTGTCTAACGCGTCCGGCCGGCGGCCGCACGAACTGCGAGTGAGCTTCATATCTTCCAAGTTCACAGAACACGACGAAAAGCTTTCCTATAGAGCCATGCGGACAACTATCCAGCGGAGTTCCGCGTGAAGCGCAAAGAAATCGGTCTCCTGGTTCTCCTGACCTTCGTCGCGCTGCTCGTTCATGGCTACCATCCGCGCGCGGAAGATGCGGAAATCTATGTTCCCGCGATTGTTAGAATTCTTCACCCCTCGTATTATCCATTTGGCCGGGAGTTTTTTGAGGCGAATTCGCACCTGACGCTTTTCCCGCACTTGATCGCGTGGACGGTGCGATTAACGCATCTCTCGCTCGATTGGGCGCTCTTCTTTTGGTATCTCGCGTCAATATTCCTTTTTCTTCTCGCGTCCTGGAAAATTGCTTCGAAGTGCTTCTCGACCGCGGCTGGCCGTTGGGGTGCGGTGACGATGGTTGCGGCGCTGCTGACGCTGCCGGTCGCAGGCACGTCACTCTACATTTTTGACGAGTACCTGAATCCGCGATCCATCTCCGCCTTTGCCGTCCTTTTTGCGATTGACGCGGCGCTGGACAAGAAATATCTGCTCACGGTGCTGTGGCTGGCGATTACATCCGTAATTCACCCCTTCATGACAGTTTTCGGACTGTTTTTTGTCGTTCTGCTCCTGATTCTCGAAAAGTTTCAGCAACGATCCTCCATGGCATCGGCAACCGCACTGCTGCCGTTTCTCTCCGTTTCGCGAATCTTCGGAAAAGAGCCCTCAGCGGCATTCTGGCAATGCCTGGAGGACCATCGCTATTATTTCTTGCCGCGCTGGGAATGGTACGAATGGCTCGGAATTCTCGCGCCTTTGGCAATTCTCTGGTGGTTCATCCGCATGGCGCGCCGCCGCGGAAATGTGGCCTTCGAACGATTGGCGGAAGCGACTTTCGCATTTGAAGCCATTTGCTTTGCCGCGGGCTTGGTTGTGACCATTCCGCACAGCCTGGAAATTCTCACGCCTTATCAGCCGATGCGCAGCCTGCAGCTTATCTACGCGCTTTTTTTCTTGTTTGCCGGCGGCTTGCTCGGCGAACTGATTCTGAAAAAACATGTGGTGCGCTGGCTGCTGCTTTTCATCCCACTGTGCGCCGCAATGTGCTTCGCGCAGTTGCAGCTTTTTCCAGCTACGCGGCACGTGGAATGGCCCGGCGCGGCGCCGGAGAATCCCTGGCTGCGAGCATTCGTATGGATTCGTGGAAACACGCCTGCCGAAGCCATCTTCGCGCTCGATCCGAATTACATGGCGCTGCCTGATGAAAACTATCAGGGCTTCCGTGCCAACGCCGAGCGCAGCCGGTTAGCCGACGCCAAGAAGGATTGGAGCGCAGCAGTACTCTATCCGTGGCTTCCGCTTGCCGATGACTGCCAGTCGCAAGTGCGCGCCGCGAATGGATGGAAGCATTTTGGTGCGGCTGACTTTGAGCGCTTGAAAAAAACCTACGGCGTGACCTGGGTCGTCGTCCAACAACCCGCCCCGGCGAACATGAGTTGTTCTTACCAAAACGCGGCGGTAGCGGTTTGCGCGATTCCGTAATTTGCTTGCTACAATATATTTCAGAAATGCGAACTGTGTTTTATACTCCGGCGACGCAACAAAACACATCGATGCCTCATCGAACGCATTTTCACTGGCAGAGCTAGAGACGAAGAAAGGCAGACTACCGATGGCGACTGCGACGGCCACAACGGAAAAACCGCGGCTTTTCCCATACAGTCGCTGGTCTCAAGAATTGCCGACGCTATCGAAAAGCTACGGGAATGCAGCGCCGTTCCCGCATATTCACCTCGATAATTTTCTGGACGCGGAAACCGCATCTGCGCTGGCCGATGAATTCCCTGCCCCGTCGAGCGACGCGTGGATTCAATACAAACACTTCAACGAGAATAAGTCTGGCCTCACTAAGCGAGAAATGTTCCCGCCGACTTTTCAAAAGGTGGTCGAGGAACTGAATTCTCCGGATTTTCTGGCGTGGCTTTCCGGGCTCACCGGGATCCCTGGCCTCATTTCCGACCCAACGCTTGAGGGCGGCGGTTTGCACCAATCCTCGCGAGGCGGATTCTTGAACATGCATGCCGATTTCACCATGCATCATCATCACAAGAATTGGCGGCGCAGGCTCAATCTGATTCTTTATTTGAATCCGGTATGGCAGGCAGAATGGCACGGAGCAATCGAATTATGGGATAAGGATATGCGGCACTGCGCCGCGAGCGTCCCGCCGCTGCTGAATCATGCCCTGATTTTCAGCACTACGGACCATTCCTATCACGGATTCCCGGAAAAACTCACGTGCCCGGAAAATGTTTCGCGCAAGAGTCTGGCGCTTTATTACTACACGATTGAAAATGACCCCAACTGCGTGGGGCACTCGACGAATTATCAGGCGCGGCCGGGCGATGCCAAGGTCAAGGCGACAATGATCTGGCTGGACAAAAAAGCCGTTCATCTCTATTCGCGGGCCAAGGAAACGTTTGGCATCAGCGACGACTTTGCGAGCAAGGTCCTCGGTTTTCTCTCGCGCAAGAAGTGATTCGGCGAAAATCCGGCGCCGAATCAAACGTTCATCGCTTTTCGTCCGCCAACTGAGGCAAATAGCGCCTGATCGCATCCGGCCACGGAGGCAGGAGTGGCAGCCCTTCGCGCTTCAGCCGCGCATTTTCCAACCGCGAGTTTTTCGGCCGCATCGCAGGACGATTTTCCTCATCGCTCGTTATCGCAATCACAGGAACGTTTGGAAAGCCGGCCTGGCGAAGGATTTCTCGCGTGAAGTCGATGCGCGAAGTGAACCCCTGATTCGTCAAATGATAGATACCGTAGGAGCCGCGCGTCAGAATC